>JBDTKD010000565.1:0-15585 GCA_039935515.1 Bradyrhizobium sp. | reverse complement strand
GACGCCACGGTATTGCCGGTTAGTCGAAGTGTTTTTCGGCATCGCCAGCGGCGCTTTTGCCGCGGCTGTACACCAAGGCTGCACCCAGGGCACGCGGCCGGTTTCCAGCTCCGCAATAATTTTGTCGGTGATTTCATCATATCGATTTGCCCGGTCCTGGCCGGCGCGCGCCCGAACAGTATGTCTCGACATCGCGGATCTCCGCGACGGGCGCCGCGAGCCTCTCTCGCAACTTGTAACCCGTCGCGGCAGAACCCGGACGGCACTCATACTCTCAGCTCTTGCGCGAGGGATCGACGCCGTGTGACCGGGACGCCGCGTGGGTGGGCTTACGACAGCTCGGTTTGGCCTTCCGCACGCGCACAAGTGAACGGATGCGAAATCTGCGATGCGGCCCGCCTTCCGTTCCGTTCTTAATCTGACTTGGCCTTGATGTGTCTAGGGCCGCGGGCCTCGATCAGGCGTGCGCCAAGGGCGCATCGCCTCAATGGAAAATGGCACCCGCAGGAGCGTGAGCATAGCGACGCCGAAGGCGGCACGCGGGACCGAGTGCAGCGACGAGACCGGTTAAGAGGGCACCCGGGACAGGGGCAGTGATAGCGACGACGCCGGCATGCTCCATGACGGCGGGACCCTTTCCCGAGTGCCCCCGGCGAGGAACTCCGTAGTCCTTGCGCGAGGGATCGAAGCCCCACGGCCGAGACGCGGCGCGGCTCGGTTCACGAGAGCCCGGTGCGGCGGCAGCCGCACGCGCAAGGAAAAGCAGCGACGGCTTGAGCTCGCGGAAGGCGCAGCGTTTCCAGCTGTCATAGTAAGCGGGAGAAGCGGGGCTCAGCGCAGCCGGCAGCCTGGTCCCTTTGGGAGATGCCCGGCCCCTCTCGAAAGTGTATCTGTCCGCCAGCCCTGGGCATCGAGTCAGGCGATGTGGATCGCGGAATGAAGGAAAGACGGGCAGACGCTAGTTAAAAATATGATGCACGATCTTGGCTTTCTCTGAGTATGCGCCAAACGTAAGCGCATCGTGACCGTTGTAGAACGTCTCAAAGGCAAAGACGTGCTGTTCGCCGCGCGCGTCGGTAAGAGAGATTTTTGACGATCCCAACGGGCCGCCAGATTGTGAACCGCAATAGCCTTTAATCAGATCAAACAGATCGTTTTCCGAAATAGATGGAAATTGGGTTTGGAAAGCCGCCGACCGGATGAAGTAGCGGCAGATTTGCACAGCACCGCCGTTCGCCGGTCGACGTTTTGGATGCACGTGAACGAGCCCAACCAATGGAGTCGCGACGCCACGCTGCTCAACGAACCGCCAGAGCGTGCTGGTAAGCGTATTGCTGTAAACTTTCGCAAGTGTTTGAATTGACGAAAATTGCAGTGAGTAGTCGGAGCTTTCGGCAAGAAACCGCTCGCCCAGAAAAAGCAGACGGCCGGCGCCGTAATTAGCTTCGCCTTCCAGTTGCTCGTGGCAATGCGGCGCAAGCGTTTGTTCGGTGTCGCCAAACAAGCACTCCCCATGCCAAGGCAGCACCGAGTGGGTAATTTCGTGGGCCTCGACCCATCGGTGTTTCAGTTTCGGAATGCTCTGATCGATGAGAATGCGTTTATGGTCGGGGATCCACAACGCCTTGAGCTGCAATTTTGCAAGCGCCTCGCCTAGAAGCGTCGGTCGCTCCAAAACCTGTTTCACGCCAATGAACAGGCGGCTGAATTTTTCCCGGAACAGGCCGGCATCCGTTGACGTGTAGAAGGTGGTGTCCAGGCGCTGCAATTCGCGGACAAGCTCGATACGCAGCGGGGGCTCAGGATTACCGAGCCCCCGCAATATCTTTTCGATTTGACTGCCGATATCCTCGGCAGTCATTTTTCTGAGCAGTACATTCCTCACGGTGTCAGCGCATCCTTATCGGCTAATCTGTTCAAAGCCGCCACGAATTGCTCAACCGCCGACGCCTCTTCTCGCGTTAGTTTCGCCATAGGCTCGGAGCTAGCTGCGAATTTCACCGCTTCCCTCGAAACCTCTTCACGCGGCGCTGCGCTACCCGACAATTGCATCAAGGCCTTCGGTTTCAGCTCGAAAACTTGCGCCAGTTGATGCACCGTTCGCGGCTCGGGATGATAATCGACATCCTTTTCGATCAGAAGAAGCTCCTCCATATCGACGCGTGCATTTGTCGCCAGTTGCGCAAGCGTCAGGGATTTACGTCTTCGCAGAAGCTGTATGAGCAGGCCGAAGGCGAGTTGCGTCGTTTCGGTCGCGCGATTTGCCAAGGGTTGCGCCTGCGCAGCGGCAAAGATGGCGGGATCGGCCGCGGCAAAGCCTGCACCTACTTCCTGATCGCCCTCGCGGTCGGCTGCGGCCAGGCACCACTCGTCTGTTACAGTAAACTTCATGGCTTTCCTCCTTGAATGAAAGCCTGCGCTTCTGCCGAGGTGAATTCGAAATAGCGGAGTGGGATTGATCCTGGATAGGACGTGTCCGCTCCAAGGTCATTCATTCTCACGATCTTCCTGTAAAAATCCTCTGATTGCGGCAGTGAGTGCAAGCCAATGCGGCCCCTAAATCCTTCGTCGAGACTGAGCTGAATCGCAGTCATGATCAACATGCTGCCTACGCCACGATACCTTGGCGACTGGACGTGTTCGGGCCGATTCCACGGCGCAGCCTCCAAAAAGTCGATGTACACAAGACCCAGGCCGCGGCGGCCTTGGTCATCAGGAAGACGCGACGGGTGCATGACAACATCCGTCGCTACAGCCATCAGACCTTGCGTGTCTTGTGCACAGGTGATGGCGAACATGCGGTAGGAGAGAAGATTCTGGAAAGCCGCGCTCTTCTTGTTCCAGTCCCAATGCGCACTTTGGGGATAGGCGGATGCGGAAACGCCTTGTGCGAGCAATCTTGCCTGTGTTGCTTCGACCACCGGCACCCATTTCGTCTTCCAATTCGAAAGATGCGTCTGATCGATCCCGTCAAAGACATGCGCTTCAACGGCCTGGTTGGTTGCCGCCTCGCGTAGTTTGACGGTGGCGATCAGCGAACTCATAGGATCGCCAATTCGGCCTTCTCCTTGGTCAGGCCGTTCTCAACGAAAATCTTCTCACCCCGAGCGATACGAACATCGATCAACTGATAGAGCCGCAACGCCTGACGCAATACGCCCGTCTTGGTGAGGTCCTTGGCTTCCGCCATGGCCTCCAGAACGGCCATCTCCGCGTCCGTGAGATTGAGCGTCATGGTCTTCTTGGTGCTCATCGGAATTTTCCTTCCCTGCATTTATGGCCATTTTCCCCCATTTTGTCAACCAAAATTATGCGTAAAATAGCTATTGTACAGCTAAAAAATATATATATCTTGGCTGCTGAAGTTACAAGGCCGATTAGCCCCCATTGAGGAGACGGAGATGCAGTTTGAAAACGCAGTGATCCGTGAGCAGGGGGTGACCTTTGCCGTGGTTGTCGTGAAAAGCCATGTGCTCAACAGCACCCATGAAGCAAACCAAACCATCGCGAGCTTCCGCCCCGCGTTTCCGGGAATGCCTGTCGTCCTGATGGCACAGGATGGCAGCGGTCGGCCGACCTATTACGGCAGATCCGACATCTCGAAATTTCTGTCGAACATCAGCCCAAGCCGCATTCCGTGGAAGCGGTACACCCTGAACTAAAAGGAGCCTTGCATGTACCGATTGAAACGCATCAGACCGCCGCGGCCCCCGAAGCCGGTCGATCGCATTCAGAACATGAAAACCATCAGGCCGATCGGCAAGACCACCTGGGTCAAGGCGCATTGGCGATACGACTACGATCGCCACCAGTGGGAATGGGTCTTGGGTCACTGGGCCAAGTAAGCTTGTTTTCGAGATTTAGGCGTTCGCACACACCCGAGCGCAACAGATGACGGGCGTATAATCACCAACGAGGGCGAGTCGCCGAATCGCTATGACGCGGAATGACCAAATGATCGGAGTTTGACTATGAATTACACGGACAAGTTCTTGCGGGAAATCGCTAACTACAGCCCGCAAGACGTGATGTTGGCGGATATTGCCATTCGCATTCAATTGAGCCCGACGGATTACCAGACGGCCATCGACCACTATCATGCTATCCACGAATGGATCGAGCGCGAGGACAGCCCTCTGTACGGCCTCGTCCAGGAATTTTACGCGCAGGGCGGATTTTCCATCGGCGCAACCGTCGCCCGTCACGCAACGAACGACGAGTTTGACATCGATGTGATGGCGCAGCTCGCCTACCGGACCGATGTTGATCCTGAGTATGTTCTTGCAACGCTCGACGACGCTATCCGGGCCGAGAAGGGATCGCGCTATCATGACAAGGCCGATCGCAAAACGCGCTGTAGCACGGTGTACTATATCGGCATGCATCTCGACGTAACACCGACCGTGCGGCTCACCGGGCGCAACGAGAAAACTGGCCTGATCTTTCATTCAAAACCCGAGGATGCGAGCGAGCCGAAACATTCCCTGCATGCGAATCCGCACGGCTTCGCCCAGTGGTTCAACGCCCAGACGCCTCCGGACCAGACGTTCGGCGCGTTCTTCGAGAAACGCTCGCTCGACTACGACCGCGGGCGTCTTATGCTTCTCGAAAAGAAGGCGGACGCTACGCCGGTGCCCGAACAGGCACCCGCCTATCGCAAAGCGCGTGCCGTCATCGCCCTTCAACTCATCAAGCGGTGGCGCAATCTTGCCTATGACAAGCGGCACAAAAAGCTGCGGCTGCCACCTTCGGTGTTGCTCGCCTACTATGTGGCCACCCACGCCAATCAGACCAACACGCTTGCAGATGAGCTCACTCATCAGGTCGATAGCATGATCGCCGTTCTCAAAGCGGCAGAACGCGGCGGGAAAACGGTTCAGGCCTTTAATCCGGTGTGTCGCGAAGATGAATTGACGGACCGTTGGCCCTGCGATCTGCGCGAACAGCGGGTTTTTATCGACGAACTCACCGATTTTGCGGCCAAGCTTGAGCGGCTGCGCGGGGATATTTCCCTTCCCGAAACGCTGAAAATTCTGGAGGATTTGTTCGGCGAAAAGCCCGCCCAGACCGTGGTCAAGGAATATGTTGACCGCATCGCCAAGGATGTCGGCACCACCGGCGGCCGCTATCTCCCCGGTAAGGCCGCCATTCCAGCTGCCATCGCCGGCACATCGGCATCGCCCGCTATTGCCCGGGTGGCACCAGCCCACAAGTTCTTCGGTGACGATGTTTAATGGCGTATCTCGACGTCGACCAACAGGACGTCCTCATTCGGCGGGATTTTCCCGGCTTCCGTCTTACAGCGGAAGCCGGGTGGATCGGCGTTTGGGAAGGACCGGTCAGGCCGATCTCGCGCACCTACCGCATTCGCATCGTCTATTTTCGCAGGAAGTATTTTGACGGATGGTTTCTAGATAATCCCTACGTCTCGGTCCAGGTCATTGATCCGCCAATCGGGGCCGAGGCCCTGAACGACGAGCGGGTGCTTCCGCATATTTACTGGAACAAGCGAAGACCGGAATGCCCGAATCTTTGCCTCTACGACCCGAAGGAAACGACGTGGACGCCGGAGCAGTCGATTGCCGAAACGATCATTCCCTGGGCATCGGAGTGGTTGTGCTTTTATGAATACTGGCAGATCACCGGCGACTTTCGTGGACCCGGCCGTCATCCGGAACCGAAAGGAAAATCATGTCCAATACAGGAAAAGAATTTAGACCCGGCGATCCTCGCTCGAAGGGTGCGATTCCGCAACGCCGAATTCCACAGGCTTGGCCGAAAGACCGGCGCTTTCGGATCCTATCCATTGATGGCGGCGGCATCCGGGGAATTTATCCTGCCGCCATTCTCGCCGGACAGCGCTTTCTGGGCGGACGCTCGATTGCCTCCTGCTTTGACCTGGTCGCCGGCACTTCAACCGGCGGCGTCATCGGTCTTGGCCTCGGCGCCGGGTTAACCGCGGCGGATTTACTTGATCTGTATGTGAATCAAGGCAACGAGATTTTTCCAGTACCGTCGGACTCACTTCTGGGCCGGACGAAAAAATGGTGGCGTCCCAAGCAGCAATACCTTCAATATCAGTACGAGCGCGATGCGTTGCAGAAGGTGCTGATTGACAGGCTCGGCGACAAGCTTTTCGGCGATTCGATCGTGCGGCTGTGCATTCCTGCCTTCGAAGGCAAACACAGTGAGGTGTTTGTTTTCAAGACGCCTCACCATTCTGACTACAGGTTCGACCGGTTCGAACGCATGGTTACCGTCGGTCTGGCTACCTCGGCCGCGCCGACCTATTTTCGTCCACTTGAGCACGGCAGCTACACGCTCGTCGATGGCGGTGTATGGGCTAATAATCCCGCCATGCTGGCGGTGATTGAGGCCTTGATCTGCTTCGATATTGGCCGCGATCGAATCGATCTTCTCAGTATCGGCTGCGGCGAAGATCCATATGTCGTATCATCGGCGCAGATCAATATCGGCGGCAAGTTGGCCTGGTCGGATTTGATCTTTGCCGCCATGCGGCTGCAATCCCTTTCAGCGACCAATCAGGCGCGCTTGTTGATCGGACCGCCATCCGTCGTTCGGATCGATGCTCCACCAAATTCCATCCCGATTGCGTTGGATGACTGGCGCCGGTCCGTGGACGAGCTCATCCCGGCTGCCGCGCTGTTAGTCGAAAAAGAAGGAAATCGGATTGCGGAAATGTTTTTGAGAGAACCTGCGACGATTTTCACGCCAATACCCGTTGCATCAAACTGATCTCGTTTAGAGGGCTCAAGGAGGCTTGATTTTCAGATGTTTACTATCGCGCCGCGGCCGATGAAGATGGGCACTATTGCTTCGCCGAGGCGCTATGATACGGCAGCCCGCCACGCGCTCCTGTTGGTAAAGTTCGACCCCCGCGACGTGACGGCCGGCTTGTCGCATTCGCCTTGGTATGAGCGATGAATCAGCATCTTTCCCTCGTCAGCCTCGTGGTCCCGGACTATGACGAGGCGATCGCCTTCTTCACCGGCGCCCTGGATTTCGAACTCTGCGAGGACACGCCGCTCGGCGGCGGCAAGCGTTGGGTGGTCGTGCGGTGGCGGCTCCGGCCTGCTATTGGCGCGGGCTAACGGTCCGACCCAAGTGGCGCGCATTGGTGACCAGACCGGGGGGCGGGTCTTTCTGTTCCTAGAGACGGATGATTTCGATCGCGATCATGCGCGCATGATCGCAACCGGCGTGCGGTTCGTTGAGGAGCCACGGCATGAGGCCTACGGCGTCGTCGCAGTTTTCGAGGATCTCTGTGGCAACCGTTGGGACCTGATCCAGCGCAAGTCGACGCACGGCTGCGAAACCAGTCCTTAGCCGATGACGTCGCGCCAAGAGGCGGTTTGCTCCAGCGCGCCGTTGCGTGGTCTGGCGTAGAGTGGCGCGCCTGAAGAGATTCGAGCAGCCAACGCCCATAGTCTACTGGTGAAGCGGCCGCGGTCGGCACGGCAAAATCGTGACATCATTGGCAGCGATCACAATTCGCCTTCTATCACAATTGAGTCATTACGTCACCAGCAATGCCGTCGATTTTACGCTGCAACGGGGATAGGATTTGAACCTATGACCTTCTCGGAAGTTGCCCAACGGGGCCAAGTGAGCATGGGGACGGCTTGCTACGAGCTTGCCAACAGCGCTTCCGGTCTGTCCGATTTGCACGCTACAGCGCGCAGGAGTTAGCCGCGGCATCAGAGAGCCTTTTGTTTGGCACCGTAGGCGATATAGATCAACGCATCCCGGGCAATTGGGCTGCGCGCAGATGGCGTCGAAACAAGTCAGCAGGAACCTCGTCAGCTACCAAAGCAGCGCCTTCCTGGTAAGCCCATGTCGACACCAAGGTCGCGCCATGGAAATGCCCATCTCGCCAGCGGGGCTTGATCCGATGGTGGCGGAGATCATCGAAGCACATGCAGGAACCATGGTTGACAATGATAACAACAAGCGGCGCCGGCTCGTCGAGTTGAAGGACGGTTGCCGCTATGGCAAATTCGGAAAGACTAAGGCTTATGAGCTGATCGCCCACGAGAGGATCAGGGCCTACAAGATGGGAGGCAAGACCATGATCGACCTCGACAGCGTGGATGAATATCACGCTTCCCTGCCGAGGGTCGAAACGAGAGCAAGCTAGGCCGCCGATCTGCGCAGCGAGACGGCGGGCGCTCCGTCGCGCAGGCTGTCGAGACGATCAGACCAATGCAGCATTAACGCACGCGTTCGGCCCGATAGGCCGCACGGCTATAGATGCCGCGGATCTTGTTCTTGTCGCCCTTGCCAAGTTGGCGCCGCACCACCTCGTCGCGCCGCCGGCGCTTTTTCTCCGTGTCGTGGGCGATTTGGGCTTCCACTACATCGCCGTCGAACGCGCCCTCCTCGTTGAGCAGGTCGACGCGGTCGAGCGTAAGCCGTGCGCGCAGTGGTCGCCGCCGGGCCAGTATCGCAGCCCATGATCCGCAGCGCCTTGTTCAGTGTGTTGACGGACATTGGCACGCCATCGTCATTGGACGTCCAGCAGATCGCGGATAAGCGTCAGCGCGATCAGCGCTTTCGGGGTCGGTCTCGAGCCAAGCGCAACCGAGTCGACCCCCGAAGTCGTCCAGCACGAGGTAAGTGTCTCGCTCGGGATCGTGGGCACAATGGATGGGGTACGCATGACAAGACCGTCCCTCGACCTCGCGATATTATGTTACGTCGATCCCGACGGGATTTTCGAGTCGGAGCCGGGTTCGATTCCGGTCGGGGCGATTGTGGAGACCGGAACGGCATGGGGCGTGCCTGCTGCCGTGGAACCTCCTGTTTTATTTTTGCCAGCTAATGGTGCGCGTCATCTTGTTGGTATTTTTGTTGGTATCGGCAGCCATCGACGATGAAAATTACTTCAAATTCAAATGTTTATGGAATTAGGCGGTTACCGGCCAGGGGCACCAGCCTTCGCTCGCGTCCTGGGTCGCCCGTCTTCGCCGTCGTTCCGGGATGCGCCCTCTTGGCGCAGGCCTCTCCTTCGTCATTCCGGGATGCGCCCTCTTGGCGCAGGCCCGGAATCCATAACCACCATCGGGAGTATGGATTCCGGGCTCGCTCCAAGTGGCGCGCCCCGGAATGACGGCGGTGAGATACGCCTCCGCCTTCCCGCGGCGCGATGCGTCCGAGTCGTTGCCATATCGTTTCCCTCCATAAATCAGAGGGCGCAGGGAATGCCGGGTGCGCGCTGCACCGGCGGTCTCGTGCGCATTGGAGATAGTGAGTGCGCGCATGAGCATACAGGCTCAGCGGAGGCACCCGGCATCCCCTGCGTATTGGTTTTACGGCTTATGCCGCGCTCTCCCCGGCGACGAATTCGTCTTGTCACCGTCGTCGGCGGATGCAGCGACCCGCTCCAACCCGGTCGGGTTGAAGTTGTCACCGCCGACTTGGCACCAGCAACGGGTGTCAGGACCACACGGTTTTGCCGTACGCTCAAACGTCGTTCGTCCTGCGCGCCTTCCAGATCGCTCACGAGGTTCAACTCGCCCTGCGACCGCCATGGCGCGCCGACGCTCTCGCGTCCACCACATCCCGCACCACGTTCGTGACGATCGCGATACGCCCCTCGCTCGGGCGGGACGGCGCGGGTTATAGAAGTGTTTCTACCGGAAAGTGAAGAACAATATTTTTGCAATCGGGGCTGGACAGCGCTGCCGTACAGCGTCGCCGCTGATTTGCCTGTCGGGCCAAACCCACCCACGTCATTCCGGGCCGCGCCACCGGGTCCGCGCAAAGCGCGGCCCGATGACAGGCTCCGCGCGAGCCCGGAATCCATAACCATCGATGCCTGTTATCTACGGCACAGCGGCCCCAGCTTCGCGCCACATCAACATTCGTGGCTATGGATTCCGGGCCCGCGCCAAAAGGCGCGTCCCGGAATTACAGTGGTGCCGGATTAAGCGCAGCCTTCGCATAGCCAGGCCCCTCAATGAATCGCGGCGTACATGATCTTTTCTTCGGTCGCCGCGGCGGCGTCGAACTCGGCCACGATGCGCCCCAGGCGCGCCACCAGGATACGGTCCGAGATGCTCAGCACCTCCGGCAGGTAGGACGAGATCACCACGACCGCCTTGCCCTCGTCGGCCAGCGTCCGGATCTGCGCATGGATCTCCGGGATAGTGCCGACGTCGACGCCACGTGTCGGCTCGTCGAAAATGACAATCGAGGGTTCCTGCACCAGCGACTTGGCGATGACCACCTTCTGCTGGTTGCCGCCGGAGAGCTCGACGATCTTCGCCTTGCGCTGCAGCGTACTGATCTTGAGCCGCTGCACCCAATAGCCGGCAAGCCTGTTCCGCGTCAGGCCGGAGAGCAGGAAGCGCCAGCCCGCCTTGGTGGCGAGCTTGCCGACATAGACGTTGTCGTCGACCACCATGGTCTCGAAGAAGCCGTTCAGTTTGCGGTCCTCGGTGATGTAGGTGATGCCGTCGTTGATCGCCTCTTTCGGCACGCGGTAGCGAATCGGCCGACCGCGCAGCTTGATGGTGCCGCCGTTGATCAGGTTCCGCTTCAAGGCGCCAAAGATGATCTTGGCGATCTCGGTGCGGCCTGAGCCGATCAAGCCGGCGATGCCGACGACCTCGCCGGCATAGACCGAGAACGACATGTTCTTGACCATGGTTCCCATGGTGACGTTTTCCACCGTGAGCACCTTCTCGCGCCGTTGGCGCCGGCGCTCGGCGTGGCCTTCCTTGTGCGCATAATGGGTCTGCGTGATGTCGCGGCCGACCATGTGGCGCACCAGCTTTTCCCGCGTCATCTCCGCGGTCCTGGCGGTGATCACCAGCTTGCCGTCCCGCAGCACCGTGATGCGGTCGGAAATCTGCAAGCTTTCCTCGAGCGCGTGCGAGATGTAGATGATGGCGACGCCGCGGGCGCGCAGGTCGCGGACCAGGTTGAAGAAGTGGACGATCTCTTCCGGCGTCAAGCTCGCCGTCGGCTCATCGAAGATAATGATACGGGCGTCGTTGTAGACTGCGCGGGCGATCTCGACCATCTGCCGCTTGGCGGTGCCGAGCAATCCGATCGGCGTCGCCGGATCGATGTGGAAATTCAGCGACTGCAGCAGCTGCTGTGCCTGGATATTCAGTTTCTTGAAGCTGGTGATGAGCTTCTCGTTGCCGAGCTCGATATTCTGCGCCGCGGTCATGGTCGGCACCAGGCTGGTCTCCTGATATACCATGCAGATGCCGGCAGCGAGCGCATCGCGCGGTCGCTCAAAATTGGCCGGCTTGCCGTCGACGTAATACTCGCCGGACGTCAGCTTGATGGCGCCGGCAATGGCCTTGCAGAGGGTCGATTTGCCGGCGCCATTCTCGCCGACCAGAGCATGCACTTCGCCGCCATAGAGGTCGAAATTGATCGCTTCGATGGCGTGCACGCCGCCATAGATCTTGTTGCCGCCGACGACCTGCAGCACCGGTTGCGCAGCGGCCGATGCTGCGGTGGTCGTTGGTCGCGTCGTTGTCAGCGCCTCGCTCATACCCCACATCGCGAAGTGTCCAGCAACACGCGACCGTTGCCCCTCGACACGATCACCAGGCCCTGCGCCGTGTCGCGCGCGGCGGTGATGCCGTGATGCCGCCCGCCGACCCGGCTATGCAGGCTTTCCACCGCTTCGCCATCCTCATCGATGCGGACCAGCAGCCCGTAGGAGCGCGGCGGCGCCCAGGGCTTCTCGATCCCGAGCGCCTTGATCGAGCCGAACTGCATCGGCTCGTGGCAATGGCCGCTGGTGGCGAGCGCGGGCGAGATCCAGAGGCCGGGCGGGATGGTCTCCATCATCTCCTGGCGGAATTCGTCCTCGCGCAGCACGAACTCGACCAGATGCGTGCGCACGGCGAAGACGCTGAGCCAGAACCCGCCCCCCGCGCAATATCCAAGCCGCGCCGGGTATCCCGGCATGTTGCCGACGACCGTTTGCGGCGCCGCGATGCCACGGCCGGAAACGGCAGCGCGGCTGATCCGGTGCTTCCAGCTTTCGGTAAACCAGAGCGTCTTGCCGTCGGCCGCAATGGCAACCCCGTGCGGATAATACAGGTCACGCAACAGGCACCGGGCGCCGTCGAGCCCCGCGCCGCACGCGACCAGACGGCCGAGGTGGTTCTTCTCCATGAGATCGCGAACCCAATCCTCGCGCTGGTGCCGACTGCTGCCGTCGGTCATGAAGATGCTGCCGTCGGCCGCGGCGACAACGCTGGTGAGGCATTGCAGCGGCTGGTCTTCGACCTGATTGAGCCAGGACTGCCGGCCGCCGGCGTCGACCGCGGCCAAGCCGCGGCCGCTGACGCAGACCAGCAGGCGCCCATCGGGGTGAAAGGCGAGACCACCGGCCGCGCCGTCGAACTCGGCGAAGACCGAGCGCGCCTCGTAGCCGGCACCGGCCAGACGCAGCACCTGCTTGCCCGCGGAGACATAGATCGCGCCGTCGCCGCCTTCGGCGATATCGTCGGCGCCCGGAATCGGCGCCCCGATCGGGCTGAGTGCGTCCAAGCGATCGTTCGGGGTATAGCCGCCGTCCATCGCCGGAATTGCATGCTGGTCCCGGTTGGGAAACAGGATCTGTTCGAGATCACGCAGCAAATAGGTGAAGACACCCATGATCTATGCCCGGTCCCGTCGCTTGTTGCCCCAATAGGCCTCATATCCGGTCCAGGTCGGGTCCACCTTGTCGAGCTTGATGCGACCGATCCGGTTGTTCTCGAGCCCGCCGAGATAGAGATAGCCCTTGTGCTCGCGCATCGAGGTCAAGGTCGAATGCGAGATGCCGGTGGGATCCCAGTAGGATTCCAGCACCTCGCCGCTTTCGGTGAATTTTAATACGCAGCCATGGTTTAACCCGGGCGCCAGCCATTCGTCGGTCGGCACTTGCTTCACCATGCGCAGCCGGAAGCCCGGCTTCTTCATGGCGAGATCGAAGACCGGCGTGCGGATGCCGACCAGCGCCAGCCAGTAGTTGCCGTCCGAGGCGCGGTTGATGTTGTCGCAATTGCCGGGCAGCTTGTCGAGAATGACCTCCAGCTCGCCCTTGCGCGGTCCTTGCAGCCAATAGCGGAAGACCTGGCAGAGGGAGGTGCTGGCGATCAGCACCGACTTGCCGTCATGCGACACGCAGATACCGTTTGGGAAGTAGAAATGATTGATCTCCGTCCAGGTCTTCTTGGTGGCGGGATCGTAGACGACGAGACGGCCGTTCGGCCGGCCTTCCATGATGTCGAGAGAATTGGTCGTCATCTCGTAGCGCGTGGTGCAATCGCTGAAATAGATCTTGCCGTCGGGCGCTATGTCGAGATCGTCTGCCATGCGCAACCGGCTGTCGTCGTTCAGCTTGTACCAGGTGCGGTTGGTCTCGTCGGTCACCTTGAAGAGTGTGCCGTCCGGCTTGATGCCGTAGACGCCCATGCCGGCAACGGCGACGATCAGGTTCTCGTCCTGGTCGAACTGCATGCCGAGCGGACGTCCGCCGATATGGGCGAAGACATCGCGCTGCTCGAAGTTCGGGCCGGAGAAACGGATGATGTTGCCGTCGCGGGTGCTGCCGTAGAGCCGGTCGTGCCGATCGAGAATGACGTCCTCGGGACCCTCCACCTGGTCGAGGCCGATGGCTTCAGCGTTGATCAGGCGGTCGTTCTGGGCAAAGGGCGTGTTGCTGCCGCGCTCCAGCGACGGCGAGTCGACGAGGGGCACAGCCGCCGGGTTGACGTAGATCTTCTGGATTGCCTTGCCGCGGTTCTTGGCCCACTTGACGTCGATGCCGACGGCCACAAGGAGGATGACGCCGATGATCCCCGAGGTGATGTAGCCCGGGATGCCCATGCGGACCAGGCCGTTGGTGAGGACGAAGGTGATGATGCCGCCGAGCATGGCGCGCCAGACGGTGCCCTTGCCGCCGGCAAGCGAGACGCCGCCCAGGATGACGGCGGTCAGGGCCTGGAATTCCCAGAGGTAGCCGGTCGTCGAATCCGTGCTGTTCTGGCGCGCGGCATAGAAGACGCCGCCGATCGCGCAGAGCAGGCCCGACAGCGCATAGGTGAAGAGCAGCATTCGTTCGACCGGAATGCCGGCGTGGCGCGCCGCCTTGCGGCTGGCGCCGATGGCGGTCAGGTGCCAGCCGTAGCGCGAGCGGCTGAGAAAGATGTGCCCGATGATCACCACGACAATAAGCGTCGCCGCATTGATGGGAACGCCGAGCACATAGCCCTCGCCGAGGAAGTCCCAGGTATCGCTGTCGACCGAGTTGGTGGCGAAGACGGTGGCGAATTTCTCGTTCAGGATGTTGACCGAGGCGCGCAGGATGATCAGCGTCACCAGGGTGGTGAGAAACGGACGCGCCTTGAGATAGCCGATCAGCAGGCCGTTGATGCTGCCGACTGCCGCGCCGACCGCCATCGTACCGAGAATGACTAGCGGAACCGGCAGGCCGGCGACGTTGAGCAGGAACAGGGCGGTGAAATTGCATAGCGCGAACATGGCGCCGACGCTGAGATCGATGCCGCCGGTGATCAGGCAGAACGCCATGCCGGTGGCGACGAAGCCGAACTCGGCGTAGAGCCGCATCAGCGAGAGAAAATTCTCCATTCCGGCATAGTTGGGAATCGTCGCGGAGAACCATAGCAGCAACGCGATCATCAAGGTGAAGGGGATCACCGGCTCGAACCACTGCTTCAGCAGCAGCTCCGAAAGCAAAAGTCGCGGCGACAGGCTGGCGTGCAACCGCGTGCCGAAGCTGGTACCCATGGTGTTGGTGTTGACCGACATCAACGCGCTCCCTCCAGCGGGCAGCTCCCGCCTCCCGGTGGGCGACTCCCGGTGGGTGGCGGGAGTCGCGATCAACCTTGCTACTTCTTGTCGGTTGTTGGCGCCATCGGCACCGGCGAGGTTGCTGCCGTCTTCGGCAGGGCGAAGCAATTGCCGCCGCTGGCGTTGCTCTTGTCGAGCCAGATCGGCTGCGTGTAGTACTCGTAGTGCTTGCTACCCGGCTTCTGCTGGTCTTCCAGCAAGGTAACGGCGACGGAAACCAGGTCGTGACCCTGCTCGGTCGCCTTGTAGCTCAGGAACTTGTAGAAGTTCCCCTGGTTGACCTGGTCGCAATCGAGCTGTGAGCCCTCGCCCGAGGCATAGACCTTTACCTGATCGATCTTGCCAGCGTTACGGATCGCCTGGGCCGCCCCTGATTCCATGATGCCCCAAAAACCGATGCTGGCGCAGAGGTCGGGGTTCTGCTGGATCACGGTCGAGGTGATGTTGAGTGCGGCATTGGCATCCCATTTCGCTGCCTGGTTGGAGACAACCTTGATCGAAGGATCCTTCTTGAAGGTGTCCATGATGCCGCCGATCTGATCAACGCTGGCGGCAGCGGTGAGCTCGCCCTGCACGATCGAGACCTTGCCCGACTTGCCGCTGCCGGAGCCACATTGCTTGATGACGTCCTCGGCCAGTAGACGGCCGACCTCGTACCAGTCGGCGCCGACGAAGGCGTCCGACTTATAGTTGGAGGACATGTTCACCTGAATGACATGGGTGCCTTGGGCCTCA
>JBDTKD010000564.1:0-8670 GCA_039935515.1 Bradyrhizobium sp. | reverse complement strand
GTACAATGGGGGTTTTCGACTCGGCCGGCTTGGCTTGCATCGTCGGCGGCGAAGTCCGGTCGTAACAGGCAAGCCGCGCAGCGGCCTTTTGTATCGACTGGCACTCCGATGCCTGGGCGGCCGCGCCTCCGGAAAACAAGCAAAGTAAAAACAGTGCAATGAATCTCATTTTCCCATTCCCCGGCAGGCGGTGACCGAGTATGGACCGTACACCATCACGCGAGGCCGAAGTTTTATATCTTGACGCAGGCCGGGTGGCCGGGCGCCACCCCCGGCCATGGCGACCGCGGGCTTAACCCGTAGCTGCGCTGTGAAGTCGGGGATCGCGGTTTCCTGCAAAATGTTCCGCATCTGCCAAAAAATATTGCCTGAGCTTTATGTCGGCGATCGGACGGACACTGTTCGAAGGCCCGCGCTAAATCTCCCCCTATGGCCATTTCGAAAAAGCCCGACCCCGAATTATTGCCGGTCCAGCGCCCGCGCTGTCCTAGATGCCGGGCACGGATGCTCACGACCGACGTCGCTCCTGGCCCGGATGGCTTCGAATCCCGGACATTCGAGTGCCTGAGATGCAATCACACCGAGAAAAGGATACTGGCGCCTGATCCGCTCAAATCGGCTGCGCTCGGCTGGCTTTCCGGTGACCTCGACAGACCAACCTAGGCCGGCAATATGCAGCGCCGTCGCATCAGGCACAGGACCTCATTTGAGCAGCGTCTCGCCGATCAATCTCACCTCACCAGAGAGCGCGCCAAAAATCTGCCACCCGGCAAGGACCGCGATGCCCTTATGCGCAAGGCGCGGCAGATCGATACGGCTTCTCAACTCAACAACTGGCTCACCTCGACAACCCCGTCGAAGTAGCGCACACCTCGCCAATACCGCCTGATATCACAGCCATTTCGAGCGATCGACGTGATGGGCCGGCACCCGGACCAGACGCCGCCTCTATTATGCTGCGTTCCGCCGGGGGATGTTTCGGAAACCCTCGAAACATGCACGCCGGGCCTCCTTCACGGGGCAGCCATCCTGGGCAGAACGGCACGAGTCAGGTCCGTTTCCGCGGGCTTTGCCTTTCTGAATGGGCCTGATTTCCTATAATGCGCTCTGGAGCATGCGCAAGACGGGAGAACCCATGACAGGCGCCAAAAAGGCGGCCGCGGCGACCGGGGGTCTGCTCGACTTTCTCGGCGGTCCCGGCGACATGGCGAGCAGGATCAGGGACTACGATTGGTCGAATACCTCGCTCGGACCGCCCGCCAACTGGTCGATGCCGCTGAAGACGCTGGCAGGTTTGATGCTGTCCTCGATTCAGCCGATGTTCATGGCGTGGGGTCCGGACCGGACCTGGCTGTACAACGATGCCTTCGTCCCGATCCTCGGCAGCAAGCATCCAGAGGCGTTGGGCCGTCCTGCCCTCGGCGAGGTGTGGCGCGAGGCTTCGGAGGCGCTCGAACCGCTGTTCAATCAGGTCTTCGCCGGCGAACCGGTGCACATGGAAGACTTCGCCGTCATGCTCGATCGGCGCGGCCGCCTGGAAGAGGCCCATTTCACTTATTCCTACACGCCGGTACGGGATGAAAACGGCGGCGTGGCGGGTCTATTCGGCGTTTGCCAGGAGATCACCGAGCGGACGCTTCTGGAACGACAGCGGCAGACCGAACAGCAACGTCAACGTCGGCAATTCGAGCAGGCGCCCGGGTTCATCATCGTAATGCGCGGCCCCGAGCACACCGTTGAATTCGTGAACAACGCCCATCGCCGTCTGTTTGGCAGCCAGGACTGGACCGGAAAGACGATACGGGAAGCATTTCTGGCCGACCGGGGCTTCTTCGAGAAGCTTGACGCGGTCTACAGGACCGGGGAAGCGTTCGAGGCCCGCGGAGCAGAAGCCCGCTACCGGACCTCTCCCGGCTCGCCCGAAGAGACTCGCTATCTCGATTTCATCTACGCCCCGCTTGTCGACGAGCACGGCGAGGTCACGGGCATCTTCTGCGAAGGGTTCGACGTCACCGAAAGGCGGCAGGCGCAGCAGGCCCTGATCGCCAGTCAGGCGGAACTCGATCGTGTGAACCAGACGCTGATGGAAGCCGAACGGGCGTTGCGGGAGCGGGAAAGCGAGTTGGTCGGAATTCAGCATATCGCGCGGGTTGCCGGCGTCGTCGTCGATCTCTCGGACAGCTTCCGGAACGGCTTCCGCTCTCCTGAATACCGGGAGATCCACGGTCTGCCCCCCGACACGGAAGATACTCACGACGATTGGGTCCGGCGGATTCATCCGGACGACCGGGAAAAGACCTTGAAGCATCTGACTGAGGCGGTAAGCGGCGAGGGGGACAGGTTTTCGTCGGAGTATCGGATCGTCCGACCCAATGATGGTCAGGTCCGGTGGATCGCGACCGAGGCCCGCATCGAGCGCGACTCCGCCGGCAAGCCGCTGCGGCTGGCAGGCGCGCATATCGACATCACCGACCGATCGCTTGCACGGGAAACGCTGCGTGAGAGCGAGGAGCGCTTTCAGTTGATCGCCAACAGCGCGCCGGTGCCAATGTGGGTGAGCAACTCGGACGGAACCCGGGCGTTCGCGAACCAGGCCTATCTCGATTTCCTCGGCGTCGGCTACGACCAGGCGCTCGTCTTCGACTGGCGGACGATTCTGCACCGGGAAGACATGAGGCGGATCGTGCAGGAAAGCATCGCCGGCGAGGCGTCGTTGAGGCCCTTCACGCTCGAAGCGCGGTACAGGCGCGCTGACAGCGAATACCGATGGATGCAGTCTGAATCGCAACCTCGTTTCGATCCCACCGGAAAACACGTTGGCTTCATCGGCGTTGCCCATGACGTCACGGCCGCCAAGGAGGCCGAAAACGAGCTTCGCCGGCTGAACGAGTCGCTGGAGCGACGCATCGAGGAGCGGGCCGCCCAGCTTGCCGCCAGCGAGGCGCAGCTGCGGGCGATCTTCGAGACGACCAACCAGTACCAGGCGCTCCTCGATCTCGACGGCAACGTGGTCTATGCCAACAGGACGGCTCTGGCGGGCATTCGCGCCAGCGCGCCCGATGTGGTCGGAAAAACGTTCTGGAACCAGCCCTGGTTCACCGCGACGGAAGGCATGACCGAAATCGTCCGCAACGCGTTCACGGCGGCGGCCCAAGGCGAGAGCGTCCGCGCTGAAATCCTGCTGCACCTTCCAATCGGGGATCGATATTTCGACTTCGCGATGCGTCCCATGGTCGACCAGCACGGCGACGTGTCGGGAGTCCTTCCGGAGGCCATCGACATCACGGAACGGCGGCAGGCCGAAGAAGCGCTTCGCCAAGCGCAAAAGATGGAGGCGGTCGGCCAACTCACCGGCGGCGTGGCTCACGATTTCAACAACCTCCTCACCATCATCCGTTCCGCCACGGACTTCCTGCGGCGACGGGAATTGTCCGACGAGCGGCGCCGGCGCTACATCGATGCGGTCTCGGACACCGTGGACCGCGCTTCCAAACTGACTGGACAACTTCTCGCCTTCGCCCGCCGTCAACCGTTGACGCCGCAGGTGTTCGACGTCAGCGCCCAGGTCGAAAGCATCGCGCAATTGATACATCCGCTGGTCGGAGGCCGGGTCCGTATCGAACTCGATCTCTGCAAGCCCGCCTGCTTCGCGATGGCCGACGTCGCGCAATTCGAGACCGCCTTGGTCAATCTGGCGGTCAATGCCCGCGACGCCATGGACGGCGAAGGTAGGCTATCCATCAGGGTTGAGCCGGTGGAAGCGATACCTGCGCTACGGACCCATGCGCATCGAGAGGGACGGTTCGTCGCCGTGGCGGTCGAGGATACCGGCTCCGGCATTGACCCCGACAAGCTTGATGTCATCTTCGAGCCATTCTTCACGACGAAGGAGGTCGGAAAGGGAACAGGGCTCGGGCTCAGTCAGGCGTTCGGGTTCGTCAAGCAGTCCGGCGGCGAAATCGCGGTCGCAAGCACGCCCGGCCGAGGCTCGACCTTCACGATATACCTTCCGCAAGTCGAGCCTCCGGCCAGGAAATCAGATGTGGACCGGATGGGTCTCGAAGCGTCGGTGAGCGGCCGTGGCAGCTGCGTTCTGGTCGTGGAGGACAATGAAGACGTCGGTCGGTTCTCCACCGAATTACTTCAAGACCTGGGTTATGCGATAAACTGGGTCAACAGCGCCGACGCGGCGCTCGAAGCGCTTGCCGTCAACGAACTCGCCTACGATCTGGTCTTTTCGGACGTCATCATGCCGGGCATGAACGGCGTCGACCTGGCGGTTGCCATCCGCGAACGCTATCCCGGCCTTCCGGTCGTCCTCACAAGCGGATACAGCAGCGTCCTCGCCGAGAATGCCGATCGGGGCTTTGAACTGATTCAGAAGCCGTATTCGGTCGAGGCGTTGTCGCGCGTTCTGCGAAAGGCGATATCGGAAAAACGCAGGGGATTTTGACGATCCGAGGCTCCGGGCTATGACCGGGATGCCAGCATCCTCTTCCATTCGGAGGCGGCGTAGTCTTCCCGTTGCCGGGTATGATGCTGCTGATGGGCTTTGAAGCTTGCGACGCGCCGCTGGATCTCCTCGCGCTCCGATCCGCCCCAGTTCATCGGCTCCAGCCTCACAGGCTCCGGCCGGGTCGGCTCAGGCATCCCGATCGAAACGGGCAGCTGGGAACGCAGGTTGCGTGCGAAATCCATTGTCTCGGACACCAGCGCGTCCAGCTCTGCTTTCCAATCGCTCATGGTTGTTCTCCCCAGGCCAATCTAGCGGGCCAACGCTGCCGCTGTCATCAGGGCCTGTGGATAACTGAAGGCAGCGATGACGCCGACGCACGCAATGCGACGGTGGCCGCCTTGATCCGGATTCTGTCTTGCGGCAAGGCCGCGGGAAGCCGCGACTATTCACGGTCATGTCATGGAAGCCCATCCGAACCGCCCGGGGTAGCGGCCACCGGAATCATCGGTTATCTGCGGCTGGCCGAAATATCGGTTGGGCAGGTTTGGCAGCCGTGAGGGGGCTGGCTGCGTTCCGATTTGAGCCAGATCGCCAAGCCGATCAAGACAACAACGGTTGAAATCAGCCTGGCCAGACCGCTGTTACTCACGATTTCCCGCCATCGACGTCATTTCCCCTTCGGCTTGAACCCGATCCGCACCATGCGGCCGATGTCGGATCAGAGAAAATCTCGCAGCCGCGCGAGCTCGGCGATGATTTCTCCGGACAACACGGGCTTTACCAACGGGAGCTGTGCCGAAGTGTGAATTTCGTACAAGTGACGCGTGCGTGCAGGCTTTGCCATCAAATTCACGATGCACGCATCGAGCGTGCCATCGATGAGCAGATACGGACCTCCCATCTCGGCGCAACGTTCGGAGCGAAGTGAAGGCCATTTGCGAAGAACAGCTGGCGCGTCGAAATTGACTGGAGCTTCGGCACGCTTCATCGGTCCTGCCTGTTCCCGCGAGCTTGGCGATATGGAATCGCTGGCCATGGTTACCTCTTTGGCTTCCTCAATTTCTCGCCAAACACGTCTATTGCCACCACCGCGCCGAGAAGCAAGGCGGCCAGCAAGGCATCGGTTCGGATCGCTTCACGAGACAGCCCCCAATCATGATGCGCCGCATACCCCAACAGAAAAGCAACGACCAGCGCCGAAACGCCGGCACGAACGACAAAACCGATCTGCCAGATGTTCATGGGTGCACGTATCCGGCCATCCGTGTCATTTTCGCCTCACCTTCGGTCGATCAACCCGCAGCTCTCGAACTCCTCGGGCGTATCGGATGGACAAACCGGTAGAGCGCCAAGCGAGCGAAGTTATTGGCACTCCTTAGCGAAAGGAACAATGGCACCTGAATGGCACTGAATAACAAGCACAAGTTGGCTTTGCTGCCGCTGCGTTGCTACCACGGCTTGCTATCACGTTTCAAGCGGCGCTACTGGAGCGGCCCATGCGGGTGAAATTAGTCGCGATGAGGCCGGAGCTGAGATCCGCGTTGACATTCGTGGCGGCGGCAATCGGCGTCGCACGGTTTCTGGCTTAGGTGGACGCCGGGCGCCGTGGGCTTGTGGTACGCCAGGACGATTGCAAATTTCATCGCAAAAAAGCTAAACGATCCCGCAACCTTTGAGCGGGAGGCTCTCAAACATGCGTGTGCAACTAGCTGCGGTTGCGTTCCTGCTACTTGGTATTTGTAGGGCTGATGCTGAGTGTGTCTGCCAGTGCATTGACGGGCAGGTGGAACCGCTTTGCCAAAACGCTATTGATCTGCCGCCGATCTGTCCCCCGACAATCTGTCCGACCATGACTCCGTCAATAGCACCCATCGCGCCTCCTGCAATTCCACCCCTGGGGACTTCGCAATGCAGGCAAGCGAGAGTTTGCGACACATTCGGAAACTGCCAGTGGCAGCGAGTGTGTAACTGACACGAACGACGCGACGGCCAGTATCGTCTCGGCCGACCGGATCGTGTTCAATATCAAAGGCAACGACTATCGCTTGGTTATAGCCGCGGACTTCGACAAGGGTATCGTGTGGATCAAGTGGATCGGCACGCACAAGGACTACGACAAGATCGATGTGAACGAGGTGCAGCATGACGGGTGAACGAAGCGAGCTCGACCCGGTTCGCGGTCTCGGAGATCACCGATAGGATGCCGGTGACGGCCTTGCCCGTCTTTTTCCTGGCTGAGCGGTCATGCCATTGGCGGGGCGGAGCCGCTCCCAACGCGGGAGCGCGGATGGGTGCAGTTCGACCCATCGATATAGCGGGTGATAAAGACTTTGCTCGCATCATCGCGCATCTGCCAAGGCCAGTTATCCGCGCAGCGCCGACTCATGCTCCAGATCCTGCCGACGCTGCTTCGCGCGCCGTTCGTAGCTGGCCTGGTTCTTGGTGGCGATCAGCGTGTGGGGGCTGCCGCGCCTTTCCGTCGTGAGGTCAAGGTCGCACGCCGCGCGCCGGACGCTCTGCTCGACATGGGTCCTCCGATCCTGGACCGCCTTCAGGCGCCATTGCTGTCGATCCGGCGCAGCCAAGAACGCGCCCAGTCCACGGCAAGCCTCACATGTGCATTCGAGTAGGTTGGTCCTGGTCCAGTCCGGTGGCGCCTGCAGCGGTAAGGCGATGCGCCTGCGCAGGTGGTCGAGAGACGCCTCTCGGAGCCGCCCCACCGCCGGCCACGCCGTACTTTCCATCAGCTTGGCAAACGAACGAGCGGCGGGGACCAGCACGTCGTCCGGCTCGTATGTCTTCGGCCAAGCCAGCAGGTGCTCGATCGCACCAGCCGCGAGTTCCGCATCGATCCGACTCGTCGCCGTCAGAAGATCGACGACAAAACCCGGGCTCACGGGTGTTGGCCGAGTCCAGGGGCGGAGCTCCTCCCGCTTCGTCGGGTCGCCCGGCAAGGCATCTACCAAGGCTGCGCCAATCTGCTTCAGATAAGCGGTCGCACCTGTCGGCGCCGCGACGCAGCGCAGCAGCAGATCGCCGCAGGCGCTGAGATGGGCCGGAGCGTTACGCCTGACAATTCGGATCAGCAATTCCGTCGCACGCGGAGCCGGAAGAAAGGCGGCAGCGGACACGATCGGCCCGTTGTCGGCCGCGGCGTAATGGCCTTCGGCGGACTGCTCGGCGAGAAACGCGTCGACGCACTTCGCGTTCCCCAAACGGACCTGCAAATCGAGCATCCGGCCGGCTTCGACGTCGTCGTCCGCCCGCCAGGACGAGCGGGACCAGGAGCGCAGCATGTGCGCCGAAAGCTGATCTGCCTCGCGCCACAACGGCGACTGGATCGATGCGTTGCTCGCCTCCCAGCGCGCCGTCAGATCTTCGAGATACGGCAGCGTCGTACGGAGGCCGGCCTGATTCAGCACCGCGAGCCTCCGCGCGGTCGGCCACAACACGAAGCCGGCACGGCGATAGGTGCGCTCGAAGGAGGCGCCTTCGTTACCCGTCGCCTCGTGAAAATGCTGCTCGTCCGGCGTCAGATCCTCAAATGCGTCGGGCGGGCACAACTCATCCTCGGCGAACGGAAAATCGTCGAGCCCGGCCTCGCCGCCATCCGGACGTCGCCACGCGGACAGGATCAGCGCCCGGTCGATGACCTCGGCAACCTCGAATTCTTCGTCCTCCTCCTCGTCGCGATTCCAGCGGCGATGGCCGTAATAGCCGGTCTGTTCGGCGCTGCCGCTCTCCTCGATCGACACGAGGGCGAGGTGGAGATCGCAATCCGCCGTCGCGGCTGCCTGGACCAGCACGGACGCCACACCCGCATCGGCACCCTTGAGGGTACTGAACGACAGCTCCGCCGGCGTATAGACATGCTCCAGGGGCAGGATCAGCTTGTCAGGCTCGTCCTCGGCACTCGCCCAGCTCTGCAGCAGCATCACCACCCGCCCGTGCTCCGCGCGATAGTCGGGCGCCTTCAGCGGGTGCCTCTTGCCGTCGAAACGCAAATTATAGACGAGGGCGAGGCGACATCCCGTCTTGACAGGACGCACTTCATGCACGCAGTCGGCATAGAAGGCCGCGAAGCCGATCTCCGACGGCTCCTCCGGACGCGGGTCGAGCACCACCTCCCGGCCGAGATGCTTGATGACCAATTCGCCGCCGCTATGGGTCGAGGGCAGCACGAGCACCATCGTCGCGAACATGCCGGGTACCTT
>JBDTKD010000563.1:0-2557 GCA_039935515.1 Bradyrhizobium sp. | reverse complement strand
GGCCGGCGGCGATACCAACAGCATGCTGATGTCGCTGCTGCCCTTCGCGCTGATCTTTGTGATCATGTATTTTCTGATTCTGCGGCCGCAGCAGAAGAAGGTGAAGGATCACGCCGAGCTCGTGAAGAACATCCGCCGCGGCGACACCGTGGTGACCACGGGCGGCCTCGTCGGCAAGGTCACCAAGGTGGTGGACGACGACCAGATTGAATTCGAAATCTCCGACGGGGTCCGCGTGCGGCAAATGCGCCAGATGATCTCCGGCGTGCGCACCAAGGGCGAGCCGGCCAGGGAAAAGGCCGACATCGCCAAGGAAGACAGCTCGGCGAGCTAGCCTTTTCCGGCGGCGCACAGTTCAGAATCTGACGGGTCAACTCGATGTTGTATTTCACGCGGTGGAAGGCGCTGGCGATCATCCTGACAGCGCTGGTGGTGTGCCTTTGCGCCGTCCCGAATTTTTTCTCCGAAGCCACGGTCAAGACCTGGCCGAGCTGGGCGCAGCGCCGCCTCGTGCTCGGCCTCGACCTGCAGGGCGGCTCGCACCTTCTGCTTGAGGTCGATGCCAACTCAGTCAAGAAGGACAAGCTCGACCAGGTTCGCGACGACGTCCGCCGCACGCTGCGCGAAGCGAGGATCGGCTATACCGGACTCGCGACGCGACCTGACAGCGTCGAGGTTCGCGTCAAGGAAACCGATCTGCAAAATGCCCTGACCAAGCTGCGCGAACTGTCGCAGCCGCTTGGCGGCCTGCTCGGTTCCAGCGGCCAGCGCAGCCTTGAAGTCAGCGATGCCGGCAGCGGCCTAATCCGGCTCACCGTTCCGCCGGCGGCGATCACCGATCGCGTGCGCCAGTCGGTCGACCAGTCGATCCAGATCGTCGAGCGCCGCGTCAACGAACTCGGCACCGTGGAGCCGCTGATCCAGCGCGAGGGCGCCGATCGTATCCTGGTCCAGGTGCCGGGCCTGCAGGACCCGACCCGGTTGAAGGAATTGCTCGGCAAGACCGCCAAGCTCGATTTCCGCATGGTCGACACCACCGTGCCGCCGGATCAGGCGGTGCAGGGCAGGGTACCGGCGGATTCCGAAGTGCTGATGAGCTCGACGTCGCCGAAGACGCCCTATGTCATCAAGAAGCAGGTGGTGGTCTCCGGCGGCGATCTGACCGACGCGCAGCCCGGCTTCGACCAGCGCTCGGGCGAACCGATCGTCAGCTTCCGCTTCAATACCGCGGGCTCGCGCAAGTTCGCCCAGGCGACCTCGGAGAATGTCGGACAGCCCTTTGCGATCGTGCTCGACAACGAGGTAATTTCCGCACCCGTGATCCGCGAGCCGATCACCGGCGGCTCCGGTCAGATTTCCGGCAGCTTTACCGTGCAGCAGGCCAACGATCTGGCGATCCTGCTGCGAGCCGGCGCACTGCCGGCGCCATTGACGATCATCGAGGAGCGCACGGTCGGGCCGGGGCTGGGCCAGGATTCGATCGAAAAGGGCGAACTGGCGGCTTACGTCGGCTCGATCATGGTGATCGTGTTCATGCTCGCGACCTATCGGCTGTTCGGCGTGTTCGCCAATATCGCGGTTGCCATCAATGTCGCGATGATCTTCGGCCTGCTGTCGCTGCTCAACGCCACGCTGACCTTGCCCGGCATTGCCGGCATCGTGCTGACGGTCGGCATCGCGGTGGACTCCAACGTGCTGATCTACGAGCGCATCCGCGAGGAATTGCGTGGCGGCCGTACCGCGATTTCCGCGATCGATGCCGGGTTCAAGCGGGCGCTGTCGACCATCCTCGACTCCAATATCACCACCTTCATCGCCGCCGCGGTGCTGTTCTACATCGGCACCGGCCCGGTGCGCGGCTTCGCGGTGACGCTCGGCATCGGCATCATCACCACGGTCTTTACCGCGTTTACGCTGACCCGGCTGATCGTCGCGGGCTGGGTCCGGTGGAAGCGGCCGCAGAGCGTGCCGATTTGAGAATGCGGAGCCGGCTGTGACACATTTGGTTCTCCTGGGGCTTGGCGCCCTCATTGTGGTGCTGACCGTGGTCAGCTGCTTCGGCTGGCTGCCATCGCTGCGAATCGTGCCGGACAATACCCATTTCGACTTCACGCGTTTCCGCCGCATCAGCTTTCCGGTTTCGGCACTGCTTTCGATCGCCGCGATTACGTTGTTCTTCACCCATGGGCTCAATTTCGGCATCGACTTCAAGGGCGGCACGCTGCTTGAAGTGCGCGCCAAATCCGGTTCCGCCGACATCCCGCCGATGCGCGCAAAGCTTTCCGGCCTCGGGCTCGGCGACGTGCAGTTGCAGCAGTTCGGCGGCCCCGCCGAGGTGCTGATCAGGGTTGCCGAACAGCCCGGCGGCGATGCCGCGCAGCAGGCGGCGGTCCAGAAGGTTCGCGGCGCGCTCGGCGATGCCGTCGACTATCGCCGGGTCGAGGTGGTGGGACCGCGCGTTTCCGGCGAACTTCTGGCCTACGGCATGCTGGGCCTGATGCTCGCGATCTTTTCGATCCTGATCTATCTCTGGTTCCGGTTCGAATGGCAGTTCGCG
>JBDTKD010000562.1:0-4474 GCA_039935515.1 Bradyrhizobium sp. | reverse complement strand
ACGGACGGGGAGATCGCGATCGCCGGCAAGGTGGTGAACTCCATGCCCCCCAAGGAGCGCGACATCGCCATGGTGTTCCAGAACTACGCGCTTTATCCGCACATGAAGGTGCGCGACAACATGGCCTTCAGCATGCTGCTCGCCAAGCGCCCTCGCTCCGAGATCGACGCTCGCGTGTCCAAGGCCGCCGGGATCCTCGGGCTTTCGGATCTCCTCGACCGCTTCCCGCGCCAGCTCTCAGGAGGCCAGCGCCAGCGCGTGGCCATGGGGCGCGCCATCGTGCGCGATCCGCAGGTGTTCCTGTTCGACGAGCCGCTGTCCAACCTCGACGCCAAGCTGCGCGTGGCGATGCGCACCGAAATCAAGGAACTGCATCAGCGGCTCAAGACCACCACGGTTTACGTCACCCACGACCAGATCGAGGCCATGACCATGGCGGACACGATCGTGGTCATGCATGACGGCATTGTCGAGCAGATCGGCACCCCGCTCGAGCTCTACGACCGGCCCGACAACCAGTTCGTCGCGGGCTTCATCGGCTCGCCGGCGATGAATTTCCTCAAGGGCAAGGTCAAGGCGAACGGTAGCGCCGCCTTCGAGGGCCCGAACGGCGTCAAACTGCCGCTGGCCTCGGCGCCGGCCAGTTCGGACGGCCGGCCCGCGATATACGGCGTGCGGCCCGAACATTTCACCATCGCCGACGACGGCGCCGAGGCCGAGATCGTGGTGGTGGAACCGACCGGCTCGGAAACCCAGGTCTTTGCCAAGCTCGGCGGCGAGCAGGTGGTGGCCGTGTTCCGCGAGCGTCATCAATTCAGTCCGGGCGATAAGGTCCGGCTGAAGCCGAACCCGTCGCTCGTTCATCTGTTCGACGAGACGACTGGCAAGCGACTGAATGCCTGACAAACCAAAAAACCATTGGGAGAATAGACGATGCATGACCTTACCCGCCGCACCCTGCTTCAGGGCGGCACCGCTCTTGCCACTGCCGCCGCGCTGACCGGCCCCGCGCTGCTTGATTTCGCCAAGGCGTGGGCTCAGACGGCCCCGTGGAAGCCGGAGCCGGGCGCGAAACTGACCCTGATGCGCTGGAAGCGCTTCGTGCCGGCGGAAGACGCCGCCTTCAACGCCATCGTCGCGGCGTTCCAGACCGCCACCGGTACCCAGATGAATGTGTTCAGCGAGTCCTTCGAGGATGTGCAGCCGAAGGCCTCGGTGGCGGCCAACACCGGCCAGGGTCTCGATCTTGTCTGGGGCCTGTTCACGCTGCCGCAACTGTTTCCGACCAAAGTGCTGCTGATGAACGATGTCGCCGACTATCTTGGCAAGAAGTACGGCGGATGGACCAACGCGGCGGCCGCCACCTGCAAGAAGGGCAACGACTGGCTGGGTATTCCGGTCGCGACGGTCGGCGGTTACATGACCTACCGCAAATCGGCGATGGAGAAGGCGGGCTTCAAGGAATTCCCGACGGATTTTCCCGGTTTCCTTGAAATGTGCAAGGCATTGAAGAAGAACAACACGCCGGCCGGCTTCGCGCTCGGTCACGCGTCGGGCGACGCCAACGCGTGGCTGCACTGGGTTCTGTGGGGGCACGGCGCCTACACGGTCGACAAGAACGACAAGGTCATCATCAACTCGCCGGAGACCGTGAAGGCGCTGGAATACGCCAAGGCGTTGTCCGACACTTTCATCCCCGGCTGCGCGTCCTGGAACGACGGCTCCAACAACAAGGCGTTCCTGTCGGGTGAACTCTACTGCACGGCCAACGGCATTTCGATTTACGTGGCCGAAAAAGACGATCCGAAGATGCAGGATCTCGCGGCAGACACCTATCACGCGCTGTGGCCGGTCGGACCGGTCGGTCACCCCACCGAACTACAGCTTACCGTTCCGATCCTGGCGTTCAAGTTCACCAAATACCCGAACGCGGCGAAGGCCTTCATCGACTTCATGCTGGAGAAGGATCAGTACGAGAAATGGCTGTCCGCCGCGCGCGGTTATCTCACGCACACGCTCAATGCCTACGATTCCGCGCCGGTATGGACGGCCGATCCGAAAAACGCGGTGTTCGCCCAAGCCAGCAAGCGGGCGCTTCCGGCATCCGGCATCGGCATACCCGGCGAGAAAGCGGCGACGGCGATCGCCGATTTCCTCGTCGTCGACATGTTCGCCAATTACTGCACCGGCGCCAAGGATGCCAAGAGCTCGATTGCGGAGACCGAGCGGCAATTGAAGCGAATCTATCGCTGATCAAATATGGCGCGGGCGGTGGGCGACCGCCGTCCGCGCCATTATAATAGCTCAACAATAGCTCACGGCGCGGAACAAAGCTGTTCGGTGCATTCGAGACGGGGCGGGACATGCTGTTTGAATCAATACGGGATATCGTCCATGGCTGACATCGCGCTTGAGCCCGGAGCCTCCAGGCGGCCGATCCGTGAAGCGACCACATGGGACCAGCTCAGGACCAACCGCAACTGGCTCGGCTTCTGGTTCATGCTGCCGACAATGGGGTTCCTGGTTCTGTTCCTTGCCTATCCGCTCGGCCTTGGCATCTGGATTTCGTTCACGGACGCGCATATCGGGCAGCCCGGACATTTTGTCGGGCTGGACAACTACGAGTGGCTTTGGGGCGACTCTATTTTCTGGCTCTCGGTCTTCAATACGCTGCTGTACACGTTCGTCGCCAGCTCCATCAAATTCGCGGTCGGCCTCTATCTCGCATTGCTGCTGAACGAAAACCTGCCGTTCAAGGCGGTGCTGCGCGCGCTGGTGCTGATTCCCTTCATCGTGCCGACCGTGCTGTCGGCGCTGGCGTTCTGGTGGATTTTCGACGCGCAATTCTCGATCTTGTCCTGGTCGCTCATCAAGATGGGATTGATCAGCCACAACATCAATTTTCTGGGTGACCCCAACTGGGCGCGGGCCTGCGTGATCTTCGCCAACATCTGGCGCGGCGTTCCGTTTGTCGCGATCACCCTGCTGGCCGGGTTGCAGACGGTATCTCCGTCGCTTTACGAGGCCGCGACGCTCGACGGCGCCACGAGCTGGCAGCGATTCCGGTTCATCACCTATCCGCTGCTGACCCCGATCATCGCCGTGGTGATGACGTTTTCCGTTCTGTTCACTTTCACCGACTTCCAGTTGATCTGGGCGATGACGCGTGGCGGCCCGGTCAACGCGACCCATCTGATGGCGACGCTATCCTATCAGCGCGCGATCATCGGCGGTGTGCTCGGCGAGGGTGCGGCGATATCGAATGCGATGATTCCGTTCCTGCTCGCCGCGATCATGATCTCGTGGTTTGGACTGCAGCGCCGCAAATGGCAGCAGGGAGAGTCGAATGACTGAGCCACGCGGCGCTGCGTTGTTTTTTTGGCGCGAACGGGGCAGGCCCCGCGCGCGCTGCCGCAAATGGCAGCAGGGAGAATCGAATGACTGATCTTCCGACGTCCCCGGTCGATCTCAAGGCCGTGCTATCGGGATCGGCGCGGACAACGGCGGCCGACGACCACAGCGTCGGCATGAGCTATCTGGAGTCGCTGCCGCGCCGTCTGATCACGCTCTATCTGCCGCTGTCGATCATCATGATCGTCCTGCTGTTTCCGTTCTACTGGATGGCGCTCTCCGCCGTTAAACCCGACGCTCAACTGATCGATCTCAATACCTACAATCCGTTCTGGACCTGGAATCCGACGTTCAAGCATATTCATGCGCTGCTGTTCGAGAGTTACTACCCGCTGTGGCTATGGAACACGATGTATGTGGCGATCTGCTCGACCGTGGTGTCGATCGTCGCCAGCGTGCTTGCGGCCTATGCCATCGTGCGCTTGCGCTATCGCGGTGCGCAGTGGGTCGGCGGTCTGATCTTCCTGTCCTATCTCGTGCCGCCGTCGATCCTGTTTATTCCTCTCGCGACGGTGGTGTATCAATACGGCCTGTTCGACACGCCATTCGCGCTGATCCTGACCTACCCGACCATCCTGATCCCGTTCTCGACCTGGTTGCTGATGGGGTACTTCAAGACTATCCCGTTCGAGCTGGAAGAATGCGCGCTGATCGACGGCGCGAGCCGGTGGCAGATCCTGACCAAGATCGTTTTGCCGCTTTCGGTCCCCGGGCTGATCTCGGCTTTCATCTTCTGCTTCACGCTGTGCTGGAACGAATTCATCTACGCGCTTACCTTCCTCACATCGGTGCAGAGCAAGACGGTGCCGGTCGCGATCGTCAACGAATTCGTCGATGGCGACGTTTATCACTGGGGTTCGCTGATGGCGGGGGCGCTGGTGGGCTCGCTGCCGCTCGTCATCCTCTACGCCTTCTTTGTCGAGCATTACGTGTCGGCGATGACCGGAGCCGTGAAGGAGTGAGCGCCCTGGAGCTTTTTTCCGGTTCACTCCAATCATGGTTGCTTGTCCCGAGGCCTCATGGTTCGAGACGCGCGAAGGCGCGCTCCTCACCATGAGGGTCT
>JBDTKD010000561.1:0-10015 GCA_039935515.1 Bradyrhizobium sp. | reverse complement strand
CCCAGCCGGAATAGGAGTTCAGCATCGAGATCACGACCGGCATGTCGGCGCCGCCGATCGGGATGATCAGGAGCCCGCCAAGCAGCAGCGCGAGCACGACGATCAGCCAGAAGTCGACCGCGCTGCCCGACATCACGAGGCCGACGATGAAGACCACCAGCGCGATGCCAAGCAGGATGTTGATGAGGTGCCGCGCCGGCAGGAGGATCGGCGCCCCGCTCATGCGCCCGGACAATTTGGCAAAGGCGATGACCGAGCCGGTGAAGGTCAGCGCGCCGATGGCGACGCCGAGCGACATTTCGACCAGGCTCTGCGAATGGATGTTGCCGGGCGTGCCGATGTCGAAGGCCTCCGGCGCATAGAACGCCCCTGCCGCGACCAGCACGGCGGCCATGCCGACCAGCGAATGGAACGCCGCGACCAGTTCCGGCATCGACGTCATTGGCACCCGCCGCGCGATGACCGCCCCGATGCTGCCGCCGATGGCGACGCCGAGCACCACCAGCAGCCAGGCAAGGCCGTCGGCCGGCGGATGCGCCGCGAGCGTGGTCGCCACCGCGATCGCCATGCCGATCATGCCGAGGAAATTGCCCTGGCGGCTCGATGCCGGGCTCGACAATCCGCGCAGCGACAGGATGAACAGGATGCCGGCGACGAGATACAGCACCGCGGATAGATTGGCGTTCATCTGGAGGCCCCCATTGTCTTCGTCACCACGAGGTGCACGCCGCTCACTTGATCTTCTTCTTGTACATCGCGAGCATGCGCTGGGTGACCAGGAAGCCGCCGAAGATATTCACGCACGCAAAGGTCAGCGCGACAAAGCCGAAACCCCGCGCCCAGCCGCTGCCGCTGGAGATCATTGCGACGCCGACCGCCAGCAACGCACCGACCACGATCACCGAGGAGATCGCGTTGGTCACCGACATCAGCGGCGTATGCAGCGCAGGGGTCACCGACCACACCACGAAATAGCCGACGAATACCGCGAGCACGAAAATGGACAGCCGGAACACGAAGGGATCGACGGCCTGAGCAATATGATCCATGGCGAAGCTCCTATTCGTCATTCCGGGGCAGGCCGCAGGCGTGAACCCGGAATCCAGAGATGAAGGGCCGGGTCGAGATTCCAGGTTCGCGCTTCGCGCGCCCCGGAATGACCCGTTGAAAGACGATGCGCATGGATCGTCACGCGCTCTTCGGCTGAAAGTTCGGATGAATGACGGCACCGTCTCTGGTCAGCGCGGTGGCCTTGACCAGTTCGTCGTCCCACTTCACGGCGAGTGCCTTGGTCGATTTGTCGACCAGCGTCTCGATGAAGGAAAACAGGTTGCGCGCATAGAGGCTCGATGCCGAGGCGGCGACGCGGCCGGCCACATTGGTGAAGCCGACGATCTTGATGCCGCCGACATCGGCGACTTCGCCTGCCTTTGCGCCCTCGACATTGCCGCCGCGCTCGACCGCCAGATCGACCAGCACCGAGCCCGGCTTCATCGACTTCACCATGTCGGCGGTGACAAGCCGCGGCGCCGGCCGCCCCGGGATCAGCGCCGTGGTGATGATGATGTCCTGCTTCTTGATGTGCTCGGCGGTCAGTGCCGCCTGCTTGGCCTGATACTCTTTCGACATTTCCTTGGCATAGCCGCCGGCGGTCTCGGCCTGCTTGAATTCCTCATCCTCGACCGCGAGGAACTTGGCGCCCAGGCTTTCGACCTGCTCCTTCACCGCCGGGCGCACGTCGGTCGCGGTGACGACGGCCCCGAGCCGCCGCGCGGTGGCGATCGCCTGCAGGCCGGCGACCCCGACCCCCATCACGAATACCTTCGCCGCGGGAATCGTGCCCGCCGCCGTCATCATCATCGGAAAGGCGCGGCCGAACGCCTCCGCCGCCTCGATCACCGCGCGATAGCCGGCAAGATTGGCCTGGCTCGACAGCACGTCCATCACCTGCGCGCGGGTGATGCGCGGCATCAGTTCCATGGCGAATGCCGAGATGCCGGCGTCCGCCATCGACTTCAGCGCGGCGTCGTTGCCGTAGGGATCCATGATGGCGATGACCAGCGCACCACGTTTGAAGTTCGCAAGCTCGGAAGGCTCGGGCCGCTTCACCTTGATGACGATGTCGGCATCCTTCAATGCGTCGCCGCCGACGGTGGCGCCGGCGGCGGCGAATTCAGCGTCCGGAAAGCCGGACTTGACGCCCGCACCCGGCTCGACCGCGATCTCGACGCCCAGCGCCTTGAATTTTTTCACCGTGTCCGGCGAGGCCGCAACGCGTGGCTCGGACGGATCGATTTCCTTGGCGACGGCAATCTTCATGAGGCCTCCGGCAGCGCAAGGCACGCCCGCGCGCGAGCAAACTAGCTCCAAATTCGCAAAAATGGATACTGGTTTTGCGAGGAGAGTGCCTGCAATTTTCCGGCCGCCGCCGGCCGGCGGCGCGACCGGCGCGGCGTCAGGTCAGGAAAATCGCCATCATGGAGACGACGAAGATGACGGCCGCCATGCCGCACTTCACCAGCGTGATGAAGCCTTCGTAGGTCTGCTCATGGGCCTGATAGTCGTTGCCGTCAGCGGTCGTGTAGGCGACTTCGTTGTGCTCTGCCATTGGTATCCCCTGTCAACGTTCGATTTGGGTTGAATTACCGCAATCCGAACGGCAGGGCAACGGCGGCGCGGCCGGATGTCGCTATTTGGACGCCGCGGGCGGCCAATTGTCCCGGATCCAGCGGGTCAGGCTTTGTTCGCTGACCTCGCCGGCGGCAAGCGAAAGGATCATGGCGGTGGATTGTGCCGGGTCAGGGCCGAATGCAACGCCGTTCTTGAGCAGGAAGCTCATCATGGTCATGAAGGCGATCCGCTTATTGCCGTCAACGAAGGCGTGATTTTTTGCCAGCCCAAATGCATAGGCTGCGGCAAGCTCCGCCATATCGGACTGTTCGTAGCGCCATTTGTTGATGGGACGTTCGAGCGCGGAGCGGAGCATTCCTTCGTCGCGCAAGCCGGGTGCGCCACCGAAGCGACGCAGTTGCCGGCTATGGATCGCGACGGCCTGTTCATAGGTAATCCAGAGCGGTTCTTTTGACTCGCCCATCCGCCCGCTCCGCCTATTTTGCCAGCGCCGCCAGCGTGTCGCGGTACTTGTCCATGATCTGGTCAGTGATCTCCATGGTCTTCTCGAAATCCGGATCGTAGGGCATCGCCTGAAAGCCGCCTCCGGCGAGTTCGGTAATGTGCAGTTCCTGACCGCGCTTGAGGTCGAGCCGCTGCATCAGTTCGCGAGGCAACAACAGGCCGTCGGAATTCCCGATTTTCTTGATCTCGATCTTCATGGTCCAATTCTCCTCTCGCGTGGCCAAAATGGCCGTTCGAGGTTCTCGTCGCGTTCAAGCTCAATGACCGGCCTGACGCCAAAGGGCATGTTATACACCTGTATAACATGCCCTTTGGCGTCGTTCAACACTTGTACTACGGACTATTTACCCCATCCCTTCCAGTTCATCGATCATGCCTGAGATCACCGACAGCCCGCCGTCCCAGAATTTCGGGTCCTTGGCATCCAGTCCGAACGGCTTCAGCAGCTCGGAATAATGCTTGGTGCCGCCGGCCGCCAGCAGCGCCAGATAGCGCTCGGCAAAGCCGTCGGAGGCTTTTTCGTAGACCGCATAGAGCGAGTTCACGAGGCAATCGCCGAATGCATAGGCGTAGACATAGAACGGCGAGTGGATGAAATGCGGGATATACATCCAGAAGCTTTCATAGCCGGGCCGGATGTCGATCGCCGGACCGAGACTCTCGCCTTGCACGCGGAGCCAGATTTCGCCGATGCGCTGGGCCGTCAGTTCGCCGTTGCGCCGCTCAGTGTGGACCGCCCGCTCGAATGAATAGAACGCGATCTGCCGCACCACCGTGTTGATCATGTCCTCGACCTTGCCGGCCAGCAGCGCCTGACGCTGCTTGGCGCTGGAGGTCTCCGCCAACAGCCGCTTGAAGGTCAGCATCTCGCCGAATACGCTGGCGGTTTCGGCGAGCGTCAGCGGCGTCGGCGCCATCAGCGCGCCGTTTCTTGCCGCCAGTACCTGATGCACGCCGTGGCCGAGTTCATGGGCGAGCGTCATCACATCGCGCGGCTTGCCCTGGTAGTTCATCAGCACATAAGGATGCGCCGAAGGCGTGGTCGGATGCGAGAACGCGCCGGGCGCCTTTCCCGGCCGCACCGGCGCGTCGATCCAGCGATCGGTGAAAAATCGCTCGGCGATGCGCGCCATCTCGGGCGAGAAGCCGCGATAGGCCGTCAGCACCATGTCCCTCGCATCTGGCCAGGCGATGCTTCCGGTCGCCGAAAACGGCAGGGGCGCGTTGCGGTCCCAATGCGCGAGCTTCTTCTTCTTGAACCAGCCTGCCTTCAGCCGGTAGTAGCGATGCGACAACCGCGGATAGGCGGCGCGAACCGAACCAACCAGCGCATCGACCACCTCGCGCTCGACGCGGTTGTTCAAATGCCGCGAGTCCGCAACGTCCTGGAAGCCGCGCCAGCGATCCGAAATCTCCTTGTCCTTGGCGAGCGTGTTGGTCACCAACGCGAACGTCCGCTCATTGGCCTTGAAGGTCTTCGCCAGCGCCTGCGCCGCCGCCCTGCGCTTCTCGCCGGCGCGGTCCTGCAGCAGATTGAGGGTCGGCTCGATCGCCAGTTCCCGGTCTGAAACCCTGAAGCGCAGGCCGGAAATGGTCTGATCGAACAGCCGGTTCCAGGCCGTGTAGCCGCTCTGGGATTTTTCATGGAACAGCTGCTCGACGCGATCCTCGAGCTGATACGGCTTGTCCTTGCGCAGATCCTCGATCCAGGGCCGATAATGCCCGAGCTCGGGCGTCTGCATCGCACGGTCGATCGTTGCATCGTCCACCCGATTGAGTTCGAGCGCGAAGAACAGCAAGTGCAGCGATGCCGCCGTCAGGCGCTCGGAGACGTCACCATAGAATGTGGAGATCGCGGGATCGACGCTGTCGCCGGCATGAACCAGGCCGGCAGAGGATCCGAGCCGGCCGGCAAGATCGTCGATCGCCTCGTAGCGCCTGACCGCTTCGGCAAGCCACCTGCCGCCGTCCTCTTTTGCGGCCCGTTCCGCAAGCCTGCCCTTGTAGTCGGTCTCAAACGCGACGCATTCGGCGTCCATCCTTGCGAGGTCGCGCGCAATCTCCGGCGCGTCGATACCGGCATAGAGGTCAGAGAGATTCCATTCCGGCAGTTTCCCACTGCCAGTCCGGGTCGCTGATTTCTTCGGTCTGCGTTGAGGGGATGGCTTGCGGAGAGCGGAAGAGCGCGAGGTCATCTGGTTCGGGCCTGTGTGGTACGTTTGAACGAGGACGGGCGACAAGGTTTAAGAGGTCGTTAATCGGCATCGGCGAGAGTGCCCCGATTCGAGACAAATAGTTGTAAGGTGCGGGGAAAGCCATGGCGGCGACCATTTTGATTGTCGATGACGACGCGGTCCAGCGCCGCCTGGTCGAGAACATGGTGCAAAAATCCGGTTATGAGGCGGTCGTCGTCGACAGCGGCGACGCGGCCATCGCCCTGCTGACCGCGCCCGACGCAGCCGCGATCGATGCGGTGGTGCTCGACCTCGTGATGCCCGGCCTCGACGGCATGGGCGTGCTGGCAAAAATCCGCGACGCCGGCCTCAATGTTCCGGTCATCGTCCAGACCGCCCATGGCGGCATCGACAATGTGGTGTCGGCGATGCGCGCCGGCGCCCAGGACTTCGTGGTGAAGCCGGTCGGCATCGAGCGACTGCAGGTATCGTTGCGCAATGCGCTCAATGCCAGCGCGCTGAAGGGCGAGCTGCAGCGCATCCGGCACAGCCGCGAGGGCCGGCTGACCTTCGCCGATATTGTCACCCGCAGCGAGACCATGGCGGGCGTTCTGCGCACCGCGCAGAAGGCGGCCAGCTCCACCATTCCGGTGCTGATCGAAGGCGAATCCGGCGTCGGCAAGGAATTGTTCGCGCGCGCCATTCATGGCAGCGGCGAGCGCAAATCAAAGCCGTTCGTCGCCGTCAATTGCGGCGCCATTCCGGACAATCTGGTGGAGTCGATCCTGTTCGGTCATGAAAAGGGGGCCTTCACCGGCGCCACCGAACGTCACACCGGCAAATTCGTCGAGGCTTCCGGCGGCACGCTGTTCCTCGACGAAGTCAGCGAGTTGCCGCTCGCAGCCCAGGTCAAACTGCTTCGCGCCCTGCAGGAAGGCGCGGTCGAGGCGGTCGGCGGTCGCAAGCCCGTCAAAGTCGACGTCCGCATCATATCGGCAACCAACCGCAAATTGCTCGAGCGTGTCAAAAACGGACAGTTTCGCGAGGACCTGTTCTATCGCCTGCACGTTCTGCCGCTGACGATTCCACCGCTGCGAATGCGGCGCGAGGATATCCCGCATCTGCTGCGGCACTTTCTGGCGCGGTTTTGTGCCGAAGAGAATCGCCCCATTACCGGCATCAGCGGAGAGGCGGTGGCGCTGCTGTCACAGCTCGATTGGCCGGGCAACATCCGGCAGCTCGAGAACGCGATCTATCGCGCCGTGGTGATGAGCGAAGCCGATCAGCTCGGCGTTGCGGATTTTCCCCAGGCTGCCATCCAATCACCGGCGATGCCGGCGGCGGGTCACGGGCCCGGTGAGCCGCTCGTGATCGATCCGGGCTTTCATTCGACCGCTCCGGCCATCATTTCGGGTAGCGAAATACCTATCGTACCGCTGCCCACCGCCGGCGGCACTCTAGCGATGCTGACCAGTTCCGGCGAAATGCGACCGCTCGAGGAGCTGGAAGGCGAAATCATCCGCTTCGCGATCGCACATTACCGCGGCCAGATGTCCGAGGTTGCGCGCCGATTGAAGATCGGCCGCTCGACGCTTTATCGGAAGATCGACGAGGCAGCGGACGACGATTCGGCCCAGGGCGACAAGACGAGCTGAGCGAGCGCCGACTGCGGCGATTCGGTGTCGGAAAGAGTTGAAACGGGCGGCGGTTCCGGAACATTTGAACCGTGGCTTGGCGGTGACAGACAAAGGGTCAAGAGCGTGGCAAAAGCGCGCAATTCGTTGCAAGGCGGATTCTTGAAGTCAGTTTGTCGTGAGGTGCCCCGCGTAGCGCTGGCTGCACGAGTGGGGCGCGTGTATCGTCTGCGTATGAACCGTTGCGTGCATGCGTACCAGAGTTGGGAGTGCATTCAGACACGATCCGACGTGCTGACTGGATGCGTTTTCCGAACCGATCAGGCCGGCGCCCTAGCAAAAAGCGTGAAACCGACGATACCGCGAGCCGCTTCGCGTCGAGGCAGCATCGCCCAGGGGGTGAGATAATGCGTGACTGTTCGAACCACGGTGCCGGATTCGACCGCGTACTGATGGCCGTCGCGGCGACCTTCCTCACGGTGTTGGCATCCTCGGCACTGGCGCAGACCGATCCGCCCCGCAACAGCGCAGCCGAACTTGCGATCGACGCCGCGATCCCGCGCCCCGAACCTGCCAATGTTCCGCCACCGACGGTCAACGATTTCAAGCCGGATGTCGTCAAGCCCGACGCCACCGCGTCCGCGCCCGCGCCGACAAAGACAACGGAGAAAGCCTCGGAGACCAAGCCCTCGGTCGTCGTTGCCGCACCAGCCGCCGACACCGGCAAGCCGGAGACCGCCAAGGCCGAACCAGGCAAGGTTGAACCCGGCAAGGCTGAGCCCGCCAAAAACGACACCGCCAAAAACGATCCGGCCGCCACCGCACCCACCCCGCCTCCAGCAGCGGCTGCCGCAACGCCGGCCGCCGAGCCGACCAAGGAGCCGACCAAGGCCGCCAGCAATGTGGCGCCGGCCGACCAGCCGGTGGCCGACCGGCTGCGCGATCTCGTGGGGGCGAAATCCTCGCATTATTTCGACCGCAAGGCCGAGCGGATTGCGGTGGAAAAATTCTACGGCGCGCGCGACTTTGCCCCGTTATGGACGCAGGGCGGGACGCTGACCGCAACCGGAAAAGGCGTCATCGCGCGTCTCAAGGATGCCGCCTCCGACGGCTTGAACGCCGCCGACTATCCGGTGCCGGATTTCAGCGCCGCATCGACGCCGGACGCGCTTGCAGAAGCCGATCTGAAGCTGACCGCCAGCATGTTCGACTATGCGCGCCAGGCCCAGAGCGGCCGGATGCACTGGTCGCAGGTCAGCGGCGACATCCAGTATCCGGAACATCCGACCGATCCTGCCGAAGTGCTGGCAAATATCACGGCCGCCAAGGACGCCTCCGCCGCACTCGACAGCTACAACCCGCCGCAAAAGCTCTATCGCGAGTTGAAGGCGAAGCTTGCCGGGTTGCGCGGCGTCGGTGACGGACCGGTGATCCAGATCGCGGAGGGGCCGGCGCTCCGATTCACGCCATCCCGCAGCAGGCGGCAGCCGGCGGCCCCAATGGAGGACGCGCGCGTGCCGCAACTGCGCGCCAAGCTCGGCATCACCGAAAGCGCCGACGACGATCGCTACGATGCCAAGGTCGCCGCGGCCGTGCGCAGGTTCCAGGAGGGCGCCGACATCAAGCCCACCGGCGTGCTCGACGACAGAACCGTCAAGGCCATCAACAGCCCGAAACGCGACAAGCAGATCGACACGGTGGTCGTCAATATGGAGCGCTGGCGCTGGCTGCCACGCGATCTCGGCGCACCCGGGATCGGCGACGCCTATGTCATTCTCAACATCCCGGACTATTCGCTCAGGGTGATGCAGCACGGCGCCCCGGTCTGGACCACAAAGGTGGTAACCGGCCAGCCCGGCATTCACGCCACGCCACTCCTGACCGAGACGATGAAGTTCATCACGGTCAATCCGACCTGGAATGTGCCGCCCTCGATCATCTACAACGAATACCTGCCGGCCCTGCAGCAGGATCCCACGGTGCTTCAGCGCATGGGGTTGAAGCTGGAGCGCGCCCGCGACGGCAGCATCCACATCTCGCAGCCGCCCGGCGATCGCAACGCGCTCGGCCGCATCCGCTTCAACTTCCCGAACAAGTTTCTGGTGTATCAGCACGATACCCCGGACAAATACCTGTTCGCCAAGGACGAGCGCGCCTTCAGCCACGGCTGCATGCGGGTCCAGAATCCGGATCAATATGCCTCGGTCCTGCTCAACATCACCGAGCCCAACCAGCACTACACGCCGGAGAAGATCCGGAGCATGTACGGCCAAAGCGAGATCGACCTGAAATTCCCGACGCCGATTCCGGTCAACATCACCTACCAGACGGCGTTCGTCGACGACGGCGGCAAGCTGCAATTCCGCAGGGACGTTTACGGCCGCGACGCCACCATGCTGGCGCTGCTGCGCAACAGCCGCAACAAGGATCTTGAAACCGTGGTGGCGCATGCTCAGCCGAACTATTCGCACCCGGTCGCCAACCTCCCCGACAATGTCAACTTCGCGAGCGACAACAGCTTTTCCGGCTTTTCTTCCGGGCCGTCGTCGTTCTTTGAACGGCTGTTCGGAGGGCCGTCGTTTGCTCCCGCCCCGATCGGCCGCCGCCCGCCGCGGCGAATCATCACCCGCTGATTGGTCGGTTATCCCCCGATTGACCCGGACCTTGGGCAGGTCCCCTGAATTTGATAACAATATCAGGGGCCTCGCCGGCCGGCGACGCCCCTGATTTTGACCGATCGCCCGCTGATCCCACCCCCCGGCTATTTTTCGCCACACTCGACGGGTTAGCTTTCGGCCTGACTTGGGGTGGTGACTTGGGGTGGATCGTAAATTCCGGTTAACCCTGCTGCTTTAAGACTGCATTCATCCTCTTTCGCCACCCGGGGGTAGCGGAAGAGTCCTTTCGATCGGTCGTCCTTTGGGTGGGCTCTACGTGCTGGCTGGTTTCGCACGCCGATTCGGTTCACTGTCATTGCCGAAGGCCGGGTATCATCTCGGCCTGACGGCGTTGCTGCTCCTGCTTGGAGCCGGATCGGTCCATGATGCGACCGCCGAGAACGAAACCCGCACC
>JBDTKD010000560.1:0-2670 GCA_039935515.1 Bradyrhizobium sp. | reverse complement strand
GCGAACGCCACCCTCGACCGCGAGGTAGCTGAAACAACCGCCGCGCGCGAAGCCCAGCGTCAGGGTTTCGCCCTCCGGGAGCGTCACGGAGGCGTCGATTGCAACGGTCCGTCCGGCGATGTCGGCGCTGCGGGCGGCTCCGGCGAGCGCGATCCGAACCGCGCCATCGCGCGCGGTAAAGGCCGCGCCGAACGGACCGATTTCGACGGCAGCCGTGAACAGGGTATTCCCGACCAGGGTGTTCGCCGTGGCGAGCGCGAGCCGGTCCATCGCGCCGCTCGGCGTCAAGCCAAAGCGCTGCGCGCCCGGGCGCCCGCCGTCCTGCACGGAACTGGCGGGACCGATCGCCGATATCACGAGCTTGCTCATGCGGCCATCCGCTCCGCGACGATCTCGCCGGCTTCAGCGGCACGATCCTGCTCGGCGAAGGTTTTGGCATCGACGATGGAAAACGTCACGTAGTCGCCGGGCTCGAGCAGGAAAATCGGATCGCGATGCAACTGGTAGGTGCGGACCGCGGTCCGGCCAAGCAGATGCCAGCCGCTCGGACCGGCGAGGCATTGCACACCCGTTTGCACCCCGCCGATCGAAATGGTGCCGGCCGGGGTCAGCAGGCGCGGGTTTTGGCGCCGCGGCATGTGCAGCGAATCCTCAAGTCCGCTGAGATAGGACCATCCCGGCGTAAAGCCGATCATGGCGACCCGGTAGTTGCCGCCGGCGTGCCGCGCCACAATGTCGTCGGCGCTGGCGTTGAGTTCCCTGGCGACGTCTTCCAGATCGATGCCGTGTTCGCCGCCATAGCTCACCGGGATGCGCCAGCGCCGGCCCGGCATTGTTGCCGGAAGCGGCACCTCGGCGAGCGCGGCGAGCTTGTCGCTGAGGGCGCTGAAATCGATCTGCTGCGGGTCGTAGTGCACCAGCAGCGATCGGTAGGTCGGCACCGTCTCGGTCACGCCGGCAATGGCCTCGTGGGCCAGGGTGCGATCGAGCGCCAGCACGCGCCGGTTGGCCGCGTCGTCGATATGGCGGCTGAATTCTACCGTGATGGCGCTGTCGCCACTTGGCAGCAGGCGGGGCGGGGCAGGGGTCGCGGCCATGGCTCACACTCGTCGGATCAGCGTTTTCGCTCAATATCGCGTGCTTGTCACGCCGCTACCGGGGCGCCGGACTTGACGCGATGCCCGCACCCCGCAAGATGCGCCGCCGATCCAATCCCACCGGAGTTGCCTGTTCGATGTCCCTGACCCCTGAAGCCGCCGCGACCCTTTCCCGTGTCACCACTGCTACCATCACCACCGTTCTGCTCAAAAAGGGGCTGCGGAATGTCTGGTTGCGCGGCGCGCGGCCGTTGCGGGCGGGACAGCCGCGGCTGGTCGGCCCGGCCTTTACCCTGCGCTTCGTGCCGGCGCGCGAGGATCTGGCAACGCCGGAATCATGGTCGTCGCCGATTTCGACGCGGACGGCGATCGAAGCCATGCCTGCCGGCTGCATCGCCGTGGTCGACGCGATGGGCATCACCGACGCCGGCATTTTCGGCGACATCCTGTGCGCGCGCATGGTCAAGCGCGGCGTCAGCGCGCTGATTACCGACGGCGTCGTGCGCGATCTCGAAGGTGTTCTCGGCACCGGTCTGCCGGTGTGGTGTGACGGCTTCTCGGCGCCGCCCTCGGTCGCCGGCCTGACCTTTGTCGGCTGGGGCGAACCGATCGGCTGCGGCGGGGTGGCGATTTTCCCGGACGACGTCATCGTTGCCGACCAGGACGGCGCCGTGGTGATTCCGAAAGCCTTGCTGGATCACGTTCTGGCCGAAGGCGCCGAACAGGAGCGGATGGAAGCCTGGATCGTCGATCAGGTGAAGGGCGGGGCGGCGCTGCCGGGCCTCTACCCGATGAATGCGGACACCAAGGCGCGCTACGCGGTCAGCAAGAAATAACATCAAGACAGAGAGGTACCCCATGGATATCCATATCGCCGGCTCACGGCCAACCCAACGCGCGCCGAAGGAGAAATTCACCGGCACGGTGTTGCAGGATCCGATCATCATGGCTGCGGCCCCGGCGCGGCTCAATTGTTCCCGCGTCTCCTTCGAGCCCGGCGCGCGAACGGCCTGGCATTCGCACCCGCTCGGCCAGACACTCTATGTGATTTCAGGGATTGGCCGCGTTCAGGCCAAGGGCGGCCCGATCCGCGAAATCAGGCCTGGCGATGTCGTCTGGATTCCGCCCGGCGAAAAGCACTGGCATGGCGCATCTCCTGCCAATGGCATGACCCACATCGCCATGCAGGAAGCGCTCGACGGGGTTTACTCGAACTGGATGGAGCAGGTGACCGACGCGGAATATTCCGCGAACATCGGTGGCTAATCGCCGCGCCCTGGCAACAGGTCAGATGCGCGGCGCTGCATGATTCCGTGGTTGCAGATCGATTCCGCGCAGGTGCCCGGGGCCGACGTGGAGCTTCGCCTGATGCGGCGGGGCGCCGAGTTCTCGATGATGCTCGGCCCGAACGAGCTGATGAACAGCCGCCTCAGCGGATCGGAGGAAGCGCTTGCCACGCTCGCCTGCAAGCGAATCGAAAAGGTCAGGCGACCCCATGTGCTGATCGGCGGCCTCGGCATGGGCTTCACGCTGCGTGCCACGCTGAAAGTGCTGGGAGACGAAGCCTGGATTG
>JBDTKD010000559.1:0-3606 GCA_039935515.1 Bradyrhizobium sp. | reverse complement strand
ATCTCGCCGGCGGTGTTCTTCTCGGGAATTCCGACCAGATCGACCTCGGGATCGTCGGCCAGTTCGCCTTTTTCGGTGATCGCAATCGCCACCAGGGCGCAGCCGGCGAACGCCATCCGGCGCCGTTCGACCACGGCGCGTGACTTGGAATCCTCCAGGATCGAGCCGTCCTTGTAGAGCCGCCCCGACGGCAGTTCGTCAATGATGCCCGGATCGCCCGGCCCGAGCTTGACCAGATCGCCGTTGCGGCAGACCAGAACCTTCGGCACTCCGGCGGTGCGGGCGAGCTGCGCATGCTCGGCGAGATGCAGCGCCTCGCCGTGAACCGGGATCAGCAGCTGCGGGCGTACCCATGAGATCATGTCGCGCAGTTCGTCGCGGCGCGGATGGCCGGAGACGTGAACGAGGTGGGTGCGGTCGGTGATGACCTCGATGCCCTGGGTGATCAGGCCGTTGATGATGGCGCCAACCGCCTTCTCGTTGCCGGGGATGGTGCGCGAGGAAAAAATCACGCAGTCGCCCTTGTTGAGCGTCACCTGCGGGTGGTCGTCATTGGCGATCCGCGCCAGCGCCGCGCGCGGCTCGCCCTGGCTGCCGGTGCAGAGCGCCAGCACCTTGTCGGGCGGGAAATGGCCGTAAAGGTCGGCGCCGCGAAAATTCTGCACGCCGTCGAGGTGGCCGGTCTCGCGCGCGACCTGAACCACGCGCTCCATCGCCCGGCCGACCACCACGACTTCGCGCCCCGCGGCGCGGGCGGCATCGGCCACCGCACGCAGCCGGGCGACGTTGGAGGCGAAGGTGGTCACGGCCACGCGGCCCTTCGCCGCCTTGACCAGTTCGGTAATGGATTTGGCGACTTCGGCCTCCGACGGCGAGCGCCCTTCCCGCACCGCGTTGGTGGAATCGCCGATCAGCGCCAGCACGCCGACGTCGCCGAGCTCGCGCAGCCGCCGCTCGTCGGTCGGCGGCCCGATGATCGGCGTCGGATCGATCTTCCAGTCGCCGGTGTGCAACACCGTGCCGGCTGAGGTGTGAATGGCGAGCGCATGGGATTCCGGAATCGAATGCGCGACCGGTATGAACTCGACATTGAACGGACCAAGGTCGATGCGTCCGCCGGAGCGCACCACCGTGACCGGAATTTTCGGCGGATTGCGTTCGGAAGCGCATTTGGCCTCGAACAATGCGGCACTGAATTTGGTGGCATAAATCGGACATTTCAGGCGCGGCCAGAGGTCGATGATGGCGCCGAAATGATCTTCATGGGCGTGCGTCAGCACGAGGCCGATCAGATTCTTGCGCTCCTTTTCCAGAAACCGGATGTCGGGCATGATGAGATCGATGCCGGGCAGATGTTCCTCGTCGCCAAAGGAGACGCCGAGATCGACCGCGAGCCAGGACCGCTGATGGCGGTTGCCAAGGCCATAGATCGACAGGTTCATGCCGATCTCGCCGACGCCGCCGAGCGGCGCAAAGCTCAGTTCATCCGGCCGCGTCATCGCGTTGCTCCCGCCGAGGCCACCGAACCGAAATAGACGTCGCCGGCAGCGATCGGGACCCGCCCGCCATCGGGCGTCCGGACGACCATGCAGCCGGAGCCGTCCAGGGTGTCGAATGTGCCCTCGATGGTCGAATCGCCGGACCGGATCGCCACCCTTTCGCCAAGCCCGGCGGCGCGATCGAGCCAGAGCCGGCGGATCTGGTCAAATCCGCGGCCTTCGTCCCAGATTCCACGGAATTCTGCCCAGCAGTCCGACAAGACCGCGAACAAATCTTCGGCGCCGATCTGCACGCCGAGCGCCGCGAGCGAGGTCGCGGGCGTCGGCGTCCCCTCTGGCGCCGCGATCACATTGGTGCCGATTCCGACCACCACGGCGAGCCGATCGCCGGCCACCGCCTCGGCTTCGAGCAGGATGCCCGCGAGCTTGCGCCGACCTGCGAGCACGTCGTTGGGCCATTTCAGCGAAAACTTCATATCGTCCGATCCCCCCGATCTCAACGACGCTTCGATGCTTACCTTTTGCAGCGCCGCCTCGAGCGCGAGCCCGGCGGCAAACCCTAGTGTCGCCGCGACCGATGGCGCGACATCGACAACTTCGAGGACGCTGCTGGCAAGATTACCACGCGGCGCGATCCAGGGACGATGCCTGCGGCCACGCCCCGCGGTCTGCTCCGAGGTCACAAACCAGATCGGTCCGCGCTCGCCCTCGCGGGCACGCGACAGCGCCTCCGCATTGGTCGAGCCGACCTGGTCGAAAGCGGCGAGCCGGTAACCCGCCGAGAGAGCCCGTGGACCGAGCGAAAATGCCATCTAGAAAAGCGACCTCGCCGCTGCCGATGCCACGCTCACGAGTGGCCCCGGATAGACGAAGAAGAAGATGATGAACAGGCCTGCGACCGCCAGCACCATGCGCAATTCCACGCGCATCGGGTCGAGCTGGGAGAGTGGCTCGTCGAAATACATCACCTTGATGATGTTTAGATAGTAAAACGCGCCGACCACGCTTGCGAGCACGCCGATCACGGCGAGCGTGAACAGGCCGGCCTTGATCGCCGCGACGAACACATAGAATTTCGCGAAGAAGCCCGCCAGCGGCGGAATGCCCGCCAGCGAAAACAGCAGCATCGCGAAGAAGAACGCCAGCACCGGATTGGTGCGCGACAACCCCGCGAAATCGCTGATGTTCTCGACGTGCTGGCCGTTGCGCTTCATGGTCAGGATCACCGCAAAGCTGCCGAGTATCATCGCCACATAGATCGCGATATAGATCAGCACGCCCTGCGCGCCCTCTGCGGTTCCGGCGGCAAGCCCGACCAGCGCGAAGCCCATATGGCCGATCGAGGAATAGGCTATCAGCCGCTTGATGTTGTTCTGGCCGATGGCGGCGAACGACCCCAGCAGCATCGAGGCGATCGAGACGAACACCACGATCTGCTGCCATTGCGACAGGATGCCCGGAAATGCCGTGAGCACCACCCGGGTGAACACCGCCAGCGCCGCGACCTTCGGCGCCGAGGCGAAAAACGCGGTGACGGGTGTCGGTGCGCCCTCATAGACGTCGGGTGTCCACATGTGGAACGGCACCGCCGAGACCTTGAAGCAGAGCCCGGCGAGCAGGAACACCAGGCCGAACACGATGCCGAGACTGCCGGTAGTGGCGGCGGCGGCGATGCCGGCGAACCCGACCGTGCCGGTGAAGCCATAGACCAGCGATGCGCCGTACAGCAGCATGCCGGACGACAGCGCCCCCAGCACGAAATATTTCAGCCCGGCTTCGGTCGATTTCGCGTTGTCGCGGTTGCTGGCCGCGACCACATATAGCGCAAGGCTCATCAGTTCCAGCCCGAGATAAAGCATGATGAGGTCGCCCGCCGAAATCAGCACCATCATGCCAAGCGTCGAGAGCAGCACCAGGATGGCGTACTCGAAGATTCGCCGCGAGGCGTCGGCGAGAAATTCCACGGACAGGATCAGCGTCGCCGCCGAGCCGATCAGCGCCAGGATCTTCAGGAAGCGGGCAAAATCGTCGACAATGAAGCTGCCGCTGAAGGTCGTGAGCTTTCCGGCCGGAAGCCATAGTTCGAGGACGCCGGTCAGCACCAGCA
>JBDTKD010000558.1:0-2742 GCA_039935515.1 Bradyrhizobium sp. | reverse complement strand
CGATGGCGCGGGCTTGCAACCGAACACGCTGCCGCGGCCGGTGGTGAAGCAGACGAGGTTGGCGCCGCCGGCCACCTGCCCGGTCGCCGCGACCGGGTCGTAGCCCGGCGTGTCCATGAACACAAAGCCCTTCTTGGTGACGGGCTCGGCGTAGTTGAGAACATCGACCAGGTTTGTACTGCCGGCCTTGGCCATCGCGCCGAGCGATTTTTCCAGGATGGTGGTGAGACCGCCGGCCTTGTTGCCGGGGCTCGGATTGGCGTTCATCTCGGCGCCTTCGCGCTCGGTATATTCCTCCCACCAGCGCATCAGCGCCACCAGCTTTTCGCCGACCTCGCGGCTGACCGCGCGGCGCGTCAACAGGTGCTCGGCGCCATAGGTCTCGGGCGTCTCCGACAGGATCACGGTGCCGCCATGCCGCACCAGCAAATCGCTCGCCGCGCCCAGCGCCGGATTGGCGGAGACGCCGGAATAGCCGTCGGAGCCGCCGCATTGCAGCGCCACGGTGAGTTCGCTGGCCGGCACCGGCTCACGCTTCACCCTGTTGGCGTCAGCCAGCGCCTCGCGCACAAAGGCGACGCCGGCCTCCACCGTCTTGCGGGTGCCGCCGATCTGCTGGATTTCCAGTTCGCGAAGGCGCCCGGCGAGCTTCTGCTCCTGCATCAGGCCCCCGATCTGGTTGACCTCGCAGCCGAGCCCAAGCACGACCACGGCGGAAAAATTCACATGACGCGCATAACCGCCGAGCGTGCGCCGAAGCAATGTCAGCGGCTCGTCCTGGGTCATGCCGCAGCCGGTCTTGTGGGTGAGTGCGACCACGCCGTCGACATTGGGAAAATCGGCCAGCGGATTGTCGCCGCTGAACGGATTTTTCCTGAAAACGTCGGCGACCATGCCGGCGACATGCGCGCTGCAATTCACCGAGGTGAGGATGCCGATATAGTTGCGGGTCGCGACCCGGCCATCGGAACGGCGGATGCCGTCGAAGGTGGCAGGCAGATCGAAGTTCGGGATAGCGGTGACGTCGACGCCGAAGGCGTAGTCCTTGGCGAAATCGCCCATGCCGCAATTCTGGGTGTGAACATGCTGGCCCGGCGAGATCGGTACGGTGGCGAAGCCGATGATCTGACCATAGCGGCGGATCGGTTCGCCGACCGCGATCGGCTTGATCGCCACCTTGTGACCGGCGGGAATGCGCTCGACGGTGCTCACACCATCGGCCACCACCATGCCGGGCGGCAGGCTCGAGCGCGCAATCAGCACGCCGTCATCGGGATGCAGGCGGATCACGGGGGGTGGGGTCATGATGATGTCTCCCTGGTCAGAGCGCGAATGGCGAGTGGCGAATAGCGAATGGAATTGACTCTGTTCGCCACTCGCCATTCGCCATTCGCTACTCCCTATTCGCGCCCTCTACGCCTTGCCGCCGGAATCCTTCCGGGTCTGCCCCACCTGCATCTTGGCGTAGGTCATCATCAACCCGCTCTCGTTCGACAAGGTCACGAGCCTGAAGCCCATGTTGATCGCCCGCACCGCGCCGTCGGCGCCGCTGCAATGGATGCCGGGATAGAGACCACGCTTGCCGCACTCCTTCACGATCTTCTCGTAGATCTTCAGGATCTCCGGCTCGTCGCGGTCGAGCTTGGGTACCAGGCCGTAGGAGAAACCGAGGTCGGAGGGACCGATATAGACGCCGTTGATGCCGTTGACGTCGAGGATGGATTCCATGTTCTCGACCGCGGTCTTGGTCTCCATCATCGGCAGCAGCACGATCTCCTCGTTCGCTGTTTTCTGATAGGTGCCGGCCGAGCCGTACATGCCGGAGCGGATCGGGCCGTTGGAGCGGGTCCCGCGCGGCGGATATTTGGAATAGGAAACCAGGTTTTCAGCTTCCTGCCGGGTGTTGATCATCGGGCAGATCACGCCATAGGCGCCGCCGTCCAGCACCTTGCCGATGATGCCGGGCTCATTCCAGGGGACCCGTACCATCGGGGTCACCGGATGGCCGTTCATGGCCTGAAAGCATTGCACCATCGACTGGTAATCCTGCACACCGTGCTGCATGTCCACGGTCACGCTGTCGAAGCCGCATTGCGCGATGACCTCGGCGGAAAATCCCGACGGGATCGCAAGCCACGCATTCACCACGGCCTTGCCGGACGCCCATATTTCCTTGACCTTGTTCGCCACTCTCTGTTCCTTCCCTGTTGTCCAGACCCGTCGTCATTGCGAGGAGCGTCGCGATGGAGCAATCCATGTCACGCATGCGGCTCGATGGATTGCTTCGCTGGCGCTCGCAATGACGGTACAAATCACTCTGTAGCCTTTTGGATGCTCACTTCGCTGACGCCGACCTCGCGGGCGGTATTCACTATCGCTGCCCAGGTATCGTCAGGCAAGGGCACGCCGTTTCTGGTGCGATCGGCCCGCATGCTCGCCTCCGGCTCGCCCGGAATCAGCACGGAATCGATGCCGGCGGCCGGCTTGGTATCCTTGAAATAGCTGACATAGCGCGCGATTTCACCGTCGAAGAAATTCGCCGGGTCCACCACTTTGGGATCGATATAGATCGCGAACATGCCGTTGGCGAAGCGCCGGTTCGGCCCGGTGGCGCCGGTGCCGGTTAGGGCGCCGCCGAGCAATTCGCAGATCAGCGCGAGGCCCGAGCCCTTGTGCTCGCCGAAGGCGCGGATCGCACCCTTGCCCTGCGAGTGATCGCGGGTGCCGTCCATGTCGAAATTG
>JBDTKD010000557.1:0-5303 GCA_039935515.1 Bradyrhizobium sp. | reverse complement strand
CTTCTTGGTCGCAAGCTCGCTCAGATTCTTGTCGATGATATCGCCGATGTGCTCGAGGTTGATGGTGAACGAAATGATCTCCATCGCCCGGTGCCCCTCGTGTTCGTCGAGGCTGCCGCGGGTCAGTTTGGTCACATAGAGCTTGATCGCCTCGTCGAGGCCATCGACGCTGTTGTCCATCTTGGACACCTGGTCGACCAGGGACCGGTCGTTGTTCATCATCGCCGCCATCACCTTGCGCAGCATCACCTCGACGTAATCGCCCATATGCAGGGTTTCGCGCGCGGCGTCGGCTAGAGCGAGCGAAGGCGTTTCCAGCGCGCTCTCGTCGAGATAGCGCGGCCGCGACGGGTCGGCTTCCTGGACCCGGTTCGGGAGCAACTTTTTTAAAAGCCGCGCCATGGGATCGAGCAGGCCGATAAAGATGATCGCGGTCGCTACATTGAAGGCGATGTGAAATTCGGCGGTCAACTTCGCAAGGTGGGGTTGCCAGGCCTGCAATTCCGCGGCGATCGGGTGCAGAAACGGTGCGACCAGCAGCACGCCAACCAGCCGATTGGCGAGGTTGCCGAGCGGAAGGCGGTAGCTCGCAGGATTGTCGCGGCGGGCGCCTTCGAACACCGGGTTGATGGCGCTGCCGAGATTGGCGCCGAGTACCAGCGCCAGCGCCGCGAACGGCGTGATGAAATGCGCATAGGCAAGGGACATGACCAGAAGCACGCTGGCCACGCTCGAATGCACCATCCAGGTGATGACGGCGCCGATGATGATGCAGAGCACGGGATCGGCGGTCATCGCACTCATCAGGACACGAACGCCGGGGGCGTTTTCCGCAGGCGCCAGCGTGTCGAGCAGGATATGCAGCGCCAGCAGCATCAGGCCGAGCCCGATCGATACCCGGCCGACATCCTTGATCCGCGAGCGCGCGCCGCTGCGGAACGCAACGAGGCCGATGACGAACAGGACGGGCGCCGCCGCGGCGATGTTGAACGACAGCACCTGAACGATCAGCGTGGTGCCGACATTGGCGCCGAGCATGATCGCGAGCGCCGGGACCAGGCTCACCAGCCCTTCGGCGGTAAACGAACTCGTGATCAGGGCGGTCGCGGTGCTGCTTTGTAACAGCGCAGTCAGCCCAAGCCCCGCGACAAAGGCGGAGAATCGGTTTTTGAGGGCCTTGGCCAGCAGCAACCGCAGATCGGGGCCGAACGCGCGCAGAATTCCGCTGTGGACCATGTGGAGGCCCCACAGCAGCAACGCCACGCCGCCCATCAGGTCGAGAAGAACCAGGCTTCCCATGCTTGTCCAATTCCGGTTTTTGCAGGTCGACGGGTCAGGCTATCGCCAAACCACGGCGGATCAATCCTTTTATTCCCGCGTGCCCGCAGCAGCGCCGGGCGCCGCGCACGATGGCAGGTCAGGTAATGTCGCACGCGCGGCTTTCAACGCGCCGCGGCGTTGAGGGCCGTAAACCCGCGCGCCAGATCGGCCTTGAGATCCTCGACGTCTTCGAGCCCGATATGCAGCCGCAGCGTCGGGCCGCCCGGCGCCCAGCTGGTCGCGGTGCGGTAGGAATCGCAGTCGAAGGGAATGGCAAGACTCTCGAAGCCTCCCCATGAATAGCCCATGCCGAACAGCCTGACGGCATCGAGCAAGGCATCGATCGCCTTTTGCGGCGCCGGCTTCAGCACCACGCTGAACAGGCCGGAGGCGCCGGTAAAATCCCGTTTCCAGATCGCGTGACCCGGATCGGTTTCGAGGGCAGGGTGCAGCACCCTGAGGACTTCGGACCGAGTCGTCAGCCATCGCGCCATCTCAAGGCCGGATTGATGATGCCGCGCAAGCCGCACCGCCAGCGTTCGCAAGCCGCGCAGCGCCAGAAACACATCGTCCGGTCCCGCACAGATGCCGAGCAGCCGGATCGCCTCCGCGACCATAGGCCAGGCCTCCGCGTTGGCGGAGATGGTGCCGAACATGATGTCGGAATGTCCGCCGATATATTTGGTCGCGGCCTGCAGGCTGATATCGACCCCCTGATCGAGCGAACGATGAAACAGCGGGGTGGCCCAGGTGTTGTCGTCGATCACCAGCGCGCCGCGTGCATGCGCAACCGCGGCGATGGCTGCGACGTCGGGCATTTCGAAGGATTGCGAGCCGGGCGCCTCGACCAGAACGGCGCGGGTGTTCGGCTTGAACAAGCCGGCGATACGACCGCCGATCAAGGGATCGAAATAGCTGGTCTCGACGCCGTAGCGGGCCAGCATGCCGTTGCAGAAATTGCGCGAAGGCCGGTAGACATTGTCGCAGACCAGCACATGATCGCCGGCTTTCAGCACCGCAAGCAGGGTGGTGCTGATCGCGGACAGGCCCGAGGGCGCAAGACCGACGCCCGCACATTGCGGGCCTTCGAGCGCCATCAGCGCTTCCTGCAGCGCCCGGGTGGTCGGCGTGCCGTGGCGGCCGTACTGAAATTCGCCGCGATGGGCATGCAGATCGTCCGCGGTCGGATAAAGCACGGTGGAACCGTGGACCACGGGAGGATTAACGAATCCTTTCTGCGCCTTGGTGTCCCGGCCCGCCGTCACCAGCGTAGTTTCAGCTCGCAGCGGGGTCGATCCCCGATCGTCGCTTGAATCGTTCATGCCGTTGCCGCCAATCGGAAGACGTTTTGCCGCAGCCGCGACCCCGCTTGAAGAGGCGCGGATTACCCCCGGGGCCGGAGCAGGGTAGTAACAGGACACAGAACACAGCCGTCAACCCCTTGACCCGGCTCGCCAGTCGTTCTGTGATGCGCGGCGACTATTCCGCCGCCGCATGTTGAGGGGCGTGCCGCGACCTTCGATCCATCGCCTGATCTGAATTTGCGTCAGACCGACCGTCGGGTTGACGCGATCGGCAGTGGATCACCGGTTCGCCCATCGGCGCGCGCGGCGATAAGGCAAACCTTCCCGGACGACCCTTGAAAGGCTCAACCCATGAAACGCGTATCGCTGGTTCTCATCCTTGCTGTTGCCGCCGGTCTATCGATCCAGACCGCTCATGCGCAGACGCTCAAGACAGTTACAGACCGCGGCATGTTATCCTGCGGCGTCAGCCAGGGCTTGCCGGGCTTTTCGGCGCCCGACGACAAGGGCAACTGGACCGGGATCGACGTCGACATCTGCCGTGCGATCGCCGCCACCATCTTCAACGATCCGACCAAGGTGAAATTCGTGCCGCTGTCAGCCAAGGACCGCTTCACCGCGCTGCAGTCCGGCGAAATCGACGTGCTGTCGCGCAATACCACATGGACGCTTTCCCGCGACACCTCGCTCGGCGCCAATTTCACCGGCGTGACCTATTACGACGGCCAGGGCTTCCTGGTGAAAAAATCGCTCAAGGTCAATTCGGCGCTGGAGCTGAACAGCGCGTCGGTTTGCGTGCAAACCGGTACCACGACGGAGCAGAACCTTGCCGACTACTTCAAAAGCAACAACATGAAGTACGAGGTGATCGCGTTCGGCACCGCGGACGAAACCGTGAAGGCTTATGAGTCCGGGCGCTGCGACGTGTTCACGTCGGACGTGTCGCAGCTTTATGCCGAGCGTTTGAAGCTTTCAAATCCGGCCGATCACGTCGTGCTGCCCGAAGTCATCTCGAAAGAGCCGCTCGGCCCGATGGTGCGCCACGGCGATGATCAGTGGTTCGATCTGGTGAAGTGGGTGCTGTTTGCGATGGTCGACGCCGAAGAGCTCGGCATTACCCAGAAGAATGTCGACGAGATGGCGAAATCGGACAAGCCCGAGATGAAGCGGGTAATCGGCACCGACGGCAATTTCGGTGAGTCGCTCGGCGTCACCAAGGATTGGGTGCCGCGGATCATCAAGGCGGTCGGCAATTACGGCGAGTCCTTCGATCGCAACGTCGGCGCCGGCTCCAAGCTCGGGATCGCCCGCGGGCTCAACCAGCTCTGGAACAAGGGCGGCATTCAATACGCGCCGCCGATCCGCTGATCGCTGCGCCCGCGGCGATGACGACCGGGCCCCGGCCACGACCGCCGCAGTTTGTCGCCAGACTGCGGCATGCGCTCGGCGGCCGCGCCGGCTGGAGCGGGTTTGCGCTGCAGCTGCTGTTTGTCGCGGCGCTGGCCTGGATCGGCTACGAGATCGTGGCCAACGCCCGCGCCAACCTGCAGTCGCAGCGCATCACCTCCGGCTTTGGCTTCCTGTCGCATAATGCCGGTTTCGACGTCAGCCAAAGCCTGATTCCGTATTCCGGATCGGACACCTATACCCGCGTATTCCTGGTCGGCCTGCTCAATACGCTGCTGGTTTCCATTATCGGCATCTTTTTTGCCACCGTCATCGGCTTCCTGGTGGCGCTGGGCCGGCTGTCGCCGAACTGGCTGCTGGCGCGGATTTCCGGCGGCTATGTCGAGTTGGTGCGTAACCTGCCGGTGCTGTTCCAGATTCTGTTCTGGTATCTCGCCGTGCTCGCGGCGTTGCCGGCGCCGCGGCAAAGCGTCTCGCTGTTTGGCGCCGTCTTTCTCAACAATCGCGGCCTAGTCATTCCAAGGCCGATCGCGGAGGCGGGTCTGGCAGCCTTCGCGCTTGCCATCCTGGCCGCCATGGCCGGCTCGCTGGTGTTGCGCAGCTACGCGCGCCGCCAATTGTTCGACAGCGGCAAACGGATCGTGATCTGGCCCTATGTGGCGGGCCTGCTGCTCGGATTGCCGTTGCTGGCGGTGCTGGTGTTTGGCGGGCCGTTCACGTTTGAATGGCCGGTGCTCAAGGGGTTCAATTTTTCCGGCGGCTCGCGCGTCATTCCCGAATTCGTGGCGCTGACGCTGGCGCTGTCGACCTATACGGGCGCGTTCATCGCCGAAATCGTGCGTGCCGGTATCCTTTCCGTTCATACGGGACAGATGGAGGCGGGAGCATCGCTCGGGCTGCCGCGCGGCTCGAGCCTGCGGCTGATCGTGGTGCCGCAGGCGCTGCGCGTGATTCTGCCGCCGCTCACCAGCCAGTACCTGAACCTGACCAAGAACTCATCGCTTGCTGTGGCGATCGGATACCCGGATCTGGTCTCGGTATTTGCAGGCACCACGCTCAGCCAGACCGGTCAGGCGATCGAAATTCTCGCCATCACGATGGGCGTCTATCTGCTGATCTCGCTGGTGACCAGCGCGATCATGAACTTCTACGGTTGGCGGATCGGCCGGAGTCTCGGAGCATGAGCGACATTGCGGCTTCATCCTTCGTCCGCCAGGATTTGGTCCCCGAGCGTGCCGCGCCGGTCAAGACCACCGGCCTTGTCGGTTTCCT
>JBDTKD010000556.1:0-7894 GCA_039935515.1 Bradyrhizobium sp. | reverse complement strand
CGCACATCACGCTGAACGATGCGAAGAATTTTATGGTGATGACGGCGAGCGAGCCGGAGCTTGGGAGCGTTCTCAAAAATAGCGCCAAGCAAATTTTTGCGTCGCTGGTACCGTCCGATAAGGACTGACCCATGCGGCTGGACCCGGCAATTCAACGGGTGTCGGCGGAAGCCTACACCATTCCCACCGATTTTCCCGAAGCTGATGGCACGGCATCTTGGACATCGACCACCATCATCGTCGTACACGCTGAGGCCGGTGGCCAGCAGGGGGTCGGATACACCTACGCAGATGCATCCGTCGTTGCGCTTATCGATCGAGTACTGGACGAAGTTACAAGAGGAAGCGATGCAATGGACCCCCCGGCCGCCTGGCGCAAAATGCAGATCGCCGTGCGTAATTTGGGCCGTGAGGGTCTTGCTGCAACTGCGATTTCGGCAGTCGACACCGCACTATGGGATTTAAAAGCGGTCTTGCTTGACCGGCCGCTTGCGTCGATTCTGGGACGCTACAGAGAATCCGTGCCGATTTACGGGAGCGGCGGTTTCACAAGCTATGATGACGAACGGTTGGCACGGCAACTCTCTCGGTGGATTGAAATCGAGGGGTGTCGCTGGGTCAAGATGAAGATCGGAAGCGACCCCGCACTTGATCCAGCCCGCGTTGCGGTCGCGAGGGCTGCCATCGGGCCGGCAGGCCTGTTCGTCGACGCCAATGGCGCCTACGGGCCTAAGGAGGCGATCCATCTTGCGAAGATCTTCGTCGAAAAGCAAAACGTGCAGTGGTTCGAGGAGCCGGTTTCGTCGGATGATCTTGAGGGACTTCGGCGAGTGCGTGACGAGGCACCGCCCCTCATGGAGATCGCGGCCGGCGAGTACGGGTACAGTCTCGACTATTTCCGCCGAATGCTCCAGGCCGGCGCCGTAGACGTGCAGCAAGCGGACGCCACCCGATGTGGGGGCGTCACCGGGTTCTTGCAAGCGGCGGCTCTCTGCGAGGCGTTCCATATCGACTTGTCTGCACATTGCGCACCCGCGCTCCATCGTCATCTCGGTTGCGCGGCTCCGCGATTCCGCCATCTCGAGTGGTTTCACGACCACGTTCGCATCGAACAGATGCTCTTCGACGGGGTGCCGGTGCCGCACCGAGGCAGCATTGCGCCCGATCTGTCGCGTCCTGGACTCGGCTTGACCTTGAAGCGGAAGGAAGCCGAGAGATTTGCTGCGGACTTGAGGGAAGCAGCATGAGCCGCGACATCAGCGCTGTCGCGCTTTCCGGCGCTGCCCTTCTTGGTTTGGTGGCGTTAGCTGTCAAACCGAGTTCTATCAGCGGTCCGGTACGGTCTCGGCGGCTTCGGCGATCGGTGCCCGGGCGGACGATCGACCACAGCGCCGCTGTTCGCTCGGCCCGGCGCATGAATAGGGCTGCTGGCGTCATTGCTACCGCGGTCTTGGCCGACAGCGCTGTGGAGCATTATCGTGGCTCGTTCCACAACAAGGCGATGGTGACGCCCTTGGTGACTGCGGCCTTGTCGCTGGCGGTCAGCGCTCACGGCAATGCCGATAAACGGCCAGCGGCGCACCATGTGCGGGACGGCGTCTACGCCATCGCGGCGCTGACAGGTTTGGTCGGCACCTGCTTTCATATCTTCAACGTCAGTAAGAAACCTGGCGGGTTTTCCTGGCAAAACCTGTTTTACTCGGCGCCGATCGGAGCTCCGGCGGCGCTGACGTTGTCGGGCGTCATGGGGTTTCTGGCGGAGCGCGTGCGCGACACGACGCCAGGGCTGGCTCCCACCATCGGCGGCGTGTCAGCAGGACGTGCGGTGGCCGCTGCAACCAGTGTGGGGCTGCTCGGGACGGTCGCGGAGGCGGGATTGCTGCACTTCCGCGGCGCCTATCATGATCCCTTCATGTATTTGCCGGTGACCATCCCGCCTCTTGCTGCTGCATTGATTGGCAATGCCGCCTTAGGCCGGACGGACCGGCCGCGGCCAGTAACGAAATTCTTGCTTCGCTTGACAGCGGTGCTCGGGTTCGCAGGCGCCGGCTTTCACGCCATAGGCGTCGCCCGTAACATGGGTGGCTGGCGCAACTGGAGTCAGAATCTGTTGAGTGGACCTCCGATACCGGCACCGCCGAGCTTCACGGGCTTGGCGCTCGCCGGGCTCGCAGCACTGGGTCTGATGGAGGACCATCCCGATGTCTGAACGCTATCCGGGTTACGATGTGCTTTCCAAGCGTCAGACGGAATCGTGGAACGAAACGACGCGTCAGGTAGTCGACCGGCGGCTTGCGATACCGCGAGAGCCTCGCTTCTTCTCCTCGACCGAATGGCAGATCCTCAACGCGGTGTGTGACCGCATTATGCCGCAGCCCAAGGATCGGCCGCCGGTGCCGTTGGCGGCTTATGTTGATCAGAAAATCACCGATGGTTTGCTGGACGGGTATCGTTATGCGCAATTGCCGCCGCAGGGTGAGGCTTGGCAGCGTGGCTTGGCCGCCCTTGAGCAGTCTGCAAACGAGGCGCACGGCTGCTCCTTTCGCGATCTGCCTTCGGAACGGCAAGATGCGCTTTTAAAACGCATGCAACAAGGCGAACTGGTCGGCGACGGGTGGGGCGGAATGCCCTGCAAGCTGTTCTTCAATCACCGAGTCATTCCGGACATCATCCACGCCTACTACGCGCATCCCACGGCCTGGAACGAGATCGGATTCGGCGGACCCGCCAGCCCACGCGGTTATGTTCGGATGGGATTGGACCGCAGGGATCCGTGGGAAGCTGCGGAGGTGAATTTGGGAGATGATATCCGACGGACCGAGAGAAAGAATAATCGTGTCGGCTGATCCATTCACGTTGCCGCGCGCCACCGGCGGCCGCGCTCCCGATGTTTTTAAACGCGGGGGTTGGGTTCCAATGCGTCAGTTCGACGAGAACGACGTCGTCGATTTTGTTGTGGTCGGGACAGGAGCGGGCGGCGGCCCATTATTGGCACGTTTGGCCGAAACCGGCTTCTCCGTCGTCGGCTTTGACGCCGGACCTTATTTCCGACCGCTGGAGGATTTCGCCTCCGATGAGCGGGAGCAGGAGAAGCTTTACTGGACCGACGAGCGCATCGTCGACGGGGCGAATCCGATCACGATGGGCGGCAAGAACAGTGGCAAGGCAGTGGGAGGAAGTACCGTCCACTTCGCCATGGTTTCTCTGCGTTTCCGACCCGAATGGTTCAGGTCCCGCAGCGCACTGGGCTACGGCGCGGATTGGCCGCTCGACTGGAAGGAGATGTGGCAGTACTACACCAAAGCAGAGAAAGCACTCAGCATCGCCGGACCTGTAACGTATCCGTGGGGACCGGAACGACCGCGCTATCCCTACCGTGCGCATGAATTGAATGGCGCTGCCGAATTGCTGGCTCGCGGGGCCGAAGCCATGGGCATGAAATGGACGGCGACGCCGCTCGCAACCGTCTCGGCGCCGCATGGGCGATCGCCCCCTTGCGTCTACCGCGGCTTCTGCCGATTTGGTTGTTCAACCAATGCCAAACAAAGCCAATTGGTGACCTTTATCCCACGAGCGTTGCAGGCCGGCGCGGAAATCCGCGATCTCGCGATGGTAGGCCGCATCGAGGTGGGTCCCGACGGTCGCGCAACCGGGGTGCACTATCACCGGGAAGGACGCTGGCGCTTTCAGAAGGCGCGCCATGTCGTTGTCGCCGGCTATGCTGTCGAAACACCCCGGTTGCTGCTGGCATCCGCCACCGACAGATACCCCGACGGCCTCGCCAACGGTTCAGGTCTCGTCGGCAAGAATCTGATGACGCAATCAAACCAAGCCGTGTTCGGCACGATGGCTTCCGAGGTCCGCTGGTACAAGGGTCCGCCTTCGCTCTCTATCACCGAGCATTGGAACTATGACGACCGCAAAGATTTCGCCGGTGGATATTGTTGGATGGCGCAGGGGCCGCTGCCGGTGGAATGGGCCAACATACAGACGAGTTCGCGCGGTCTTTGGGGCCAGCCATTGCGCGACGCCATGGAAAAGTACAATCACCAGGTTGGATTAAAAATGGTTGGCGAGATGCTGCCCAATGAGGCCAACCGTGTAACGCTCGCCGATGAAAAGGATCAGTACGGGCTGCGGATTGCCCGCGTCACCTACAGCTGGGGCGATAACGACAAGGCATTGATTCAACACGCGCTGGGACAAATGCAGACGAGCCTGGAAGCGGTTGGAGCGACCGACATCTTCAGGCAGGAGGATGATACCAACCACCTCGCTGGAACGGCGCGGATGGGCAACGACCGAGCAACGAGCGTGGTCAATTCTGATTGCCGAAGCTGGGACATTCCGAATTTGTGGGTGTGCGACGGATCGATCTTTCCCACGACCGGTGGAGTAAATCCCTCGCTCACGATCACAAGTATTGCGCTTCGGACCGCCGACAGAATTCAAAGTTTGGCTGCGCGCGGCGAGCTGTAGATACGTAGATATATCGCTCAATTTTTGTTTGCGCCAATCGGAATCGTCTCGTCGCTATCGCGGTTGGCCAGTGATTTGCCGCGCGGCCGGTAACCGCCTTGGCTTCAGGAATTTTCGGCGGGATTTGCCGATAGCGGCTGCGCCCGCAATGAGCCCGACAAGCAAGCAAGCTGCGCCAGCTCGCAACCAGGCAGGATCGAAACCGATAACTTCGCTGGAAGATCGATTGCTGAATCGCCCGCGCGCACCGGCGTCCCCGGCAACCGGTTGAAACAGGTTGTCGGGCCGGTCGGGAGAGGCCAGCTCGCCGGTCATTTGACCATCGTAACCCTCGTGCGCGAGGATACGGTCGCCTGAGCCCGGAAGAAGCATCGTTCCTATGATTGCCTTTAGCGCCGATCGTCCGATCCAGAGTTCGCGCGGCGCCTGCCGAGCGGCACGAAAGATTTCACGAGCAATCGCAGCGGGCTGGAAGATGGGAGGTACAGGTTGCAATCGCTTGGGAAGGCGGCTGCGGGCCCAGTCGAATTGCGGAGTGTTGACCGCCGGCAACTGCACCATCGTCAGCCGTATCCGGCTTTTATCGTGTTTCAATTCACTACGCAGCGCGTTGGTAAATCCTCGGATCGCGAATTTCGCTCCGCAATAGGCTGACTGTAATGGAATGGCACGATAACTCAGCGCCGATCCGACCTGAACGACGGTGCCATGATTGCTGCGACGCATATGACGGAGCGCTGCCATCGTTCCGTACACCTGGCCCAGATAGGTCACGTCGGTCACGCGGCGAAATTCCTCAGGCTTTATATCGCTAAGAGGAGCAAAAATCGTCGCCATGGCGGCGTTGATCCAGACGTCAATTTTACCCCATTCAGCGATCACTCGATCAGCAGCAGCAAATACATCTTTCGCTTCAGCGACATCAACCGGCAGCACGAGTGCCCGGCCTCCTGCCGCTTCGACCTCCCGCCGCGCTCCCTCGAGGCCGTCGGCGCCACGAGCAATAAGGCCAACGCTATAACCGCGCTGCGCGAAGGCCACAGCGGTTGCGCGGCCAACGCCGGCCGAGGCTCCGGTAATGACCACGACGGGCGAACTGGGTACGGTCATGTCGGTCACTCCATTGTTTTCCAAATTTATAAGGAGGTAACAAGGCGCGGACCCGACTGTTCCGGACGACATCCGGCTGTTGTCCTAAAATTGGGGGTAATCCTGTTTGTCTGCCGAGGAAGCAGGCGAGCCGGCGGCCCGCGTGGACGTCATTTGTTAGCCAGTCGCGCGAGGACATCGCTCAGCGTCAAAGCGAACATGAAGATGAGCCAGAAGACGCCTGCCGCTGAGACCAGTTTGATCAAGGTCTTGGCGCTGCGAAGTCCCATGAAAATCATCACGACAAGGCCGGCCTTGATCGTCGCGATGGCAAGACCCGCGACGACGTTGCCGACTCCGAGCGAAAGATGGGCGACGCCGAAGGTCAGCATGAGCAAGAGCAGGAGTGCCAGCCAGACCAGAATGTTTCGTCGCCATATGGCGTAGGTCCTGGTGTTCATGACCGCCCCACCAGATAGATCAATGGGTAAAGAATGATCCAGATCACGTCTACCAGATGCCAATAGAGCGCGGTCACCTCGACCTCTGGATTCTCGCGTAGCTGTATCCGCCGTCGTCCGCCCATGATGATCAGGCGTCCGATGAGCCCGAGTCCGATCGTCAGGTGGACTGCGTGAATGCCGGTCAGGGTCCAGTACAGCGCAAAGAAGAGCTGCGTAGCCGGCACCTTCAAGGCAAAGTTCGGGCCGGGCCAAAGGTTTTTTCGGAGATCCTCGGCATATTCAAATCCCTTGAGCACAAGGAATATCATGCCGAACGCAACCGTCGCTGCGAGACACCAGATCGCAAGACGACGCATGTCGGCCTCCGCTGCCTGCGCTGCGACTGCCATGGTAAGGCTGCTCGTCATCAGGACGGCAGTGTTGATGGTGCCATACCAGATATCGGTCTCCCTTCCGGCCATGATGAAGGCTTGCGGATAGGAGACGCGATCGATCGTGTACAGAAGAAGGAGCGAGCCAAAAAACAACACTTCACTGGCAAGAAAAACCCAGATGCCGAAAGTCGCGCCTTCGCGCTGCCGCGACAACTCATGCCAGGGTTCTTTAAGGACGCCGGCTGCGGTACTCATGTCTTGTCATCCCGCCCGTACTCTCTCCTATTCCCGGATTTAGGCGCCTCGCTAAAGGGGTGATAATTGTAGGGCGCTTCCGTCACCCGCGGAATCGCGGCAAAATTCTCGCGCGGCGGCGGCGATGTCGTTCGCCATTCGAGGCCTGTCGCATCCCATGGGTTGTTGCCGGCCCGGGCGCCTGAGATCAGCGACCATGTCAGGTAGAACAGTGGCAGCAGGTAGGCGGCCGCGAGCACCACTGCCCCGGCCGACGACATCACGTTGTAAACCTGAAACTCTGGAGGATAAACGTGGTAACGCCTGGGCATGCCGAGATATCCGGCAATAAATTGCGGAAAGAATGTGAAATTGAAGCCGAAGAACATGAGGATGGCGGCAAATCGTGCCCACGCCTCTGAATAAAGTTTGCCGGTGATCTTTGGCCACCAGAAATGTAGTCCTGCGAAATAGGCCGATACCGAACCGCCGACCATGATGTAGTGGAAATGGGCGACGACGAAGTAGGTGTCGGTGACATGAACATCGATGGGAATGGAAGCGAGGAAAAGACCGGTCAGGCCGCCGACGGTGAACAGGCCGAGGAACCCAAGCGCGTACATCATCGGGGCCTCAAAGCTGATTTGTCCCCGATAGAGAGTCGCCGTCCAGTTGAAGACCTTGATCGCCGAAGGCACCGCAACGATGAACGACAGGAACGAGAAGATGATGCTGGCATAGGGCGACTGGCCGGCAACAAACATGTGGTGACCCCAAACGAAGAACCCGATCACCGCAATACCGACCATCGCATAGACCATGAAGTCATAACCGAAAACTCGGCGCCTCGCGAAGCACGTAATGACCTCAGAGACGACTCCCATGGCCGGAAGGATCATGATGTAGACCGCAGGATGACTGTAGAACCAGAACAGATGCTGGAACAGGATCGGATCGCCGCCGAGCGCCGGATTGAAGATCGGCAAGTGCAGCCAGCGCTCCACAATCAAAAGCAGTAACGTCACGGCGAGGACGGGCGTGGCCAGTACCATGACGAGACTTGTCGCGTAAATCGCCCAGACGAATAGCGGCAGACGGAACCAGGTCATTCCCGGTGCGCGCAACATGTGCGTCGTCGCAATGAAATTGACGCCGGCTGCGATTGAAGAGAAGCCCGCAATGAAGACGCCCATCGCCGCGGCGATGACGTGCGTATTGGAAAACATCGTCGAAAACGGCGTATAGAACGTCCAT
>JBDTKD010000555.1:0-4586 GCA_039935515.1 Bradyrhizobium sp. | reverse complement strand
TGGCAAAGCTGTGGTTAGCGAGCGCGCTCATCGAATTTCCCGATTTGTGCCCGTCTTATATGGCCAACAATGGCAGGTTAGCTAGTGCGGCGAATCTGTGTCGAGACCCCTCGCCGGACGGGAAGGTCCATGACGTATCTGTCATGGGACGAAGCCAAGTCCGGCGTGTTAGAATGAGAGCCTCTCGAACTGGACCGGGATGCGCAGACGGAGTGCTGTCGCCGGCACGCCACGCCGAACAAGGCCCTGGAGAACCCTGAAATGAATTGCTTGCGCTCTTTCCGTCTGGCCGTGATCGCGCTGGTCCCGGCAGCCGCGATTTCTCTGGGTTTGGGCCATGCGCTGGCGCAATCGCCGCCCCCGGCCGCCCCGGCGGCGAGCGCGCCATCGACGCCCGCCCCGGCCGCCACGCCGGCACCGGCGCCCGCTGCAAGCCCCGCCACCACGCCGTCAGCAACCCCTGCCGCGCCGCCCGCAACCGCGGAGACCCCCGCGGCGCCGCCTGCGGCCGCGCCGGTTCAGACCGCCGATCCGTTCGGCGAGGAAATCATGCTGGCCCCGAAGACGGTTGTGATCCTCAAGGGCAGCGCCAACTGGGATTCGGCGTTCGACACCCTGATCGATTCGTTCAAGACGCTGTCGGCCTTGCTCGACAAGCAGAACATCAAGCCCGCCGGCAATCCGATGATCGTCTACACCTCGACGGACGATACCGGCTTCACCTTCCTTGCGGAAATTCCGGTCGACCAGGAGCCGAAGAACCTGACCAAGGCGATGAGCATGGGCAAATCGCCCGAGGGCAAGGCGCTGAAGTTTGTCCATCGCGGCTCCTACGACAACATGGACAACACCTATGAGGCCATCACCAATCACCTCGACGACAAGAAGCTCGAGGCAAAGGACACCTTCATCGAGGAATACATGACCGATCCGCTCAAGACCGAGGAAGACCGATTGGTGATCAACGTCTATGTGCCGCTGAAATGAGGCCGGCCAATCATCGTGCGCCGTTCGCGGCAGCCATCCTTGCCGGCGCGCTGCTTGCCGCCCCGGCGCTGGCGCAGACGGCAGAGCCGGCGAGCATTTCCGTCACCGGCGAAGCCACGGTTTCGGTGCCGCCCGATCTGGCGCAGGTCGAGGCCGGCGTGACCTCGGACGCCAAGACCGCGCGTGAGGCCTCCGAGGCCAACAATGCCGCGATGGGCAAGCTGCTGCTGGCGTTGAAGGCCGCCAACATCGACCAGAAGGATATCCAGACCTCGCGGCTGTCGCTGCAAGCGCAATACGCGCCGAACCGCGCCGGCCCGTCTGCCGTCGCCGGTTACCGCGCCAGCAATCGGGTGACGGTGCGCTTGCACGACGTCACCAAGGTCGCGAGCACCATCGATATGCTGGTAGGCGCCGGCGCCACCGATATCGGCGGCATCAATTTCATGGTGTCACAAGCCTCGAAGCTGCTCGATGACGCCCGCGCCCAGGCCATCGCCGATGCGCGCCGCAAGGCCGAGATCTACGCCAAGGCCGCCGGCGTCACGCTCGGCGCTCCGCTCAGCATCGCCGAAGAAGGTTCGGCAGCGCCGGTTTTCCGCGCCAAAATGGTCGCCGCGCCGATGGCCGCGACGCCGGTGGCGCAAGGCGAGGAAACACTTTCGATCACCTTGAGCGTGTCCTGGGCGATCAAGCCGGGGATGTAGACGGCCGTCTCATTCCGGGGAATGACGGCCGTAGCCCGGATGGAGCGGAAGCGAAATCCGGGAATCGCGATGCGGATGGGATGGCCCCGGATTTCGCTTCGCTCCATTCGGGCTACAAATCGCCGTAACGCGTTCAGATCTCCATCACCTGACCCGGCTTGAGCGCCACAAAGCGCTCGGGCCGGATCTTGGCTGCATCCAGCGCCTCGCCCAATGCGAGAACTGGCGCGTCGATCGCCTCGTCGGTGAGCTGAAAGGTGCCGTGATGATGCGCCAGCGCCTGTTCGGCGCCGCAATCGGCCAACGCCTTCACCGCTTCGGACGGGTTCATGTGCTGATCCCGCATGAACCAGCGCGGCTCATAGGCGCCGATCGGCAGGATCGCCAGCCGAAGCCGCCCATGCGCATCGGCGACTCGGCGAAAATGCCGGCCGTCGCCATAGCCGGAGTCGCAGACGATGTAGATCTTGCCGGCCAGCGTCTCCAGCACGAAGCTCGCCCACAACGCCTTGTTGCGGTCGAACAACCCACGCGCCGACCAGTGCCGCGTTGGCACGAGCGTTACCGCGACGCCACGGCCAAGCTCGACGCGGTCCTGCCAGTCAAAGGCCCCAGCCTTGATCGCACGGTCGGCGCTGCGCATCGTGACATCGTTGCCGAGCGGCGTGATCACCCGCGGCGCAAATCGTGCCGCGAGTTTCGATAGCGTGGCGACGTCGAGGTGATCGTAATGGCCGTGAGACACCAGTACCACGTCGACGTCGGGCAGCGCGTCGAAGGCGATGCCGGGATCATTGTGACGTTTCGGCCCGGCCCAGCTTACCGGCGAGGCGCGCATCGACCAGACCGGGTCGACCAGGATGTTCAGTCCTGCGGCCTGGATCAGCCAGCTCGCGTGACCGACGAACGATAGCCGGACTTTGCCGGTGTCGGCGCGCGGCGGCGGCGTATCGGAATACGGGCTCGCCGCCCAGTCCGGCCATTTCTGCCGCTGCCGATCGCGGCCGAATTGCCAGCGCAGCACCGCGCCGGGATCTTTCGGCGGCGCGCCGTCGGGATCGAAGAAACGCAGGCCGTCGAAATGATCGGAGACGGGGCCGTCATAGGTTTTCATGCGGGAAGCCCCGAAGGCTGACAGTCCGGACGCGGCGGTGAGGCCGGCGAGGATAGTGAGAAGGCGGCGGCGGGTGATTGGGATCATGAATTGCGTGTCTAAATGAAAGTCGTACCCAGCTATATGGCGAGAGTTCGCCCGACATGGAACTGCCTGCGGCGGAATCGGCGCAGTCTTGGTAAACTTCTTTTGTTTGAATGACTTAAACAGGACTCTGCGCCATCTCCCCTGGAGTTTTCTTGACTTCACCGCGGTGAACCCTGTAAATCCGCTCACTTCTCGGAAAGACATTCTTTTCGACCCGCCGCCCGGCCCCGGAGGCCGGAGGTCAACGCCCGACAGCGCGATGCGCCCTCGGGCGCCATGGGTGTTTCGGTTACCCTCATCCTGAGGAGCCGCGAAGCGGCGTCTCGAAGGATGAGGTCTTGGTTAATCGTCACCCTTCGAGACGCAGGCTCCGCCTGCTCCTCAGGGTGAGGCAAAAGGACAACGGCATTGTTCGACAAACTGTCGGAAAAGCTTGGCGGCATTCTCGATCGCCTGACCGGCCGCGGCGCGCTGAGCGAGGCCGATGTCGACGCGGCGATGCGCGAAGTGCGCCGCGCGCTGCTCGAGGCCGACGTCGCGCTCGACGTGGTCAGAAGTTTTACCGACAGGGTTCGCGAGCAGGCGGTCGGTGCCACCGTGGTCAAATCGGTGACCCCCGGCCAGATGGTGGTGAAGATCGTTCACGACGAACTGGTGGCGACCCTCGGCGCCGATGGCCAGACCATCGACCTCAACGCCGTGCCGCCGGTGGCGATCATGATGGTCGGCCTGCAGGGCTCCGGCAAAACCACGACCACGGCAAAACTCGCCCGCCGCCTGACCCAGCGCGACAAGCGCAAGGTGCTGATGGCCTCGCTCGACGTCTATCGCCCGGCGGCGATGGAGCAACTGGCCGTGCTCGGCCGCGACCTGGATATTCCGACGCTGCCGATCGTGGCCGGCCAGATGCCGGCGCAGATCGCGCACCGCGCGCTGGAAGCGGGAAAGCTCGGCGGTTACGACGTGGTGCTGCTGGATACCGCAGGCCGCACCACGCTCGACGAAGCGATGATGGCGGAAGCGGCCGAGATCAAATCGACCGCCCAACCGCATGAGGTGCTGCTGGTCGCGGACTCCTTGACCGGCCAGGACGCGGTCAACCTCGCGCGGTCGTTCGACCAGCGGGTCGGCTTGACCGGCATCGTGCTGACCCGGGTCGATGGCGACGGCCGCGGCGGCGCGGCGCTGTCGATGCGCGCGGTCACCGGCAAGCCGATCAAGCTGATCGGCACCGGTGAAAAGACCGACGCGCTGGAGGATTTCCACCCGAGCCGGATCGCGGGACGCATCCTCGGCATGGGCGACGTGGTGTCGCTGGTGGAGAAGGCGGCGGCGAATATCGACGCCGAGAAGGCCGCGCGCGTCGCCGAGAAAATGCGCAAGGGTCTGTTCGACCTGTCCGACATGCGCGAGCAATTGCTGCAGATGGCAAATATGGGCGGCATCAGCGGCCTGATGGGCATGATGCCCGGCATCGCCAAGATGAAGAACCAGATCGCCAATGCCGGGCTCGACGACAAGATCATCAAGCGTCAGGTCGCGATCATCGACTCGATGACGCCGCAGGAGCGGCGCAACCCGGATCTACTCAAGAACAGCCGCAAGAAGCGCATCTCCGCCGGCACCGCGAAGTCGTTCATGATGATCTTGATGGCCGCGAACAGGAGCACCTTCAGCTCGTTGAGCGTCGG
>JBDTKD010000554.1:0-4782 GCA_039935515.1 Bradyrhizobium sp. | reverse complement strand
GTCCGGACCATCGACGATGGCGGCGGCGCCAGTTCGTTCCGTGAAGCTCAACGGGCCGCCGGGACTCCTCGGTATATCGGACAGCGGCCGCAAGTCCCCGTGCCCGCCAGTGCCCGTGATCATCGCACCCGACGGATAAATGCGCGGACCCGGTATAAGGCCTTCGTCGACCGCCTGCTTGAAGGCGAAGACGGGTCCGCCAAGATCCCGGACGGTGGTGAAGCCCCGCATCAGCGTGCGCTCGGCCTCCGCACTGGCGGCCAGATGGATGTAGCCCATATTGCCAGCCAACAGCGTCGAGATCGGCAACGCAGCAAAAAGGGTATGCCAGTGCGCGTCGATCAGGCCCGGCATCAGAACCCCACCGCCGCAATTGATCATCTGCGCCCCATCAGGCGCTGCCGGATTTCCTGTGACGATAGCTTTGATCCGATTGCCTTCGACGAGCAGACGAAGCCCTTCGCGCAAGGGGCCAGATTTTCCGTCGAACAGCCGAAAATTCGTGAACAGGATTGATCGCGGCGGCTGGACCGACGCCGATTGCGCGCTGACGCGTCTGGGCAGGCCCAACACTGCGGCAGAAACGCTCATTCCGGCGACGAAGCCGCGTCGTGAAAGATCCGCGCTGATCCGTCGCGTCAAAGCCTGGATTTCCGGCCGATGACAGAGGCAACCAGCATGACTGGCTATAGGAGTGTCGGTCAAAGATGTACATGAGAACATGAATCACCTCCAGGCTACCCTACAACTCCGGCTTGAGAGGATGCCGGTTTCGTTCCGCGCTCCTCACAAGTTGGCCGAGACTCACCGAAACGACATTGCGATCCTGCTGCGCTGCAGCGCAGCATCTTTCACAATGAACTCGTTTTTTTAATCCACGTTGCTATTGAAGCGCAAGACAAACCCGCTGCAACCCTGACCTGATTACTCAACGCATGGGCACAGTCTTTGTCATTGGCAATACCTTCACCCAATCGAGCGGGCGCGACTTTTCTGCGCCGCTGTCGGCGTCGACAAGACGAGCTTGAACGTTGGCTTGAACCGTTCCTGGCTTGCCTGGGTCACAAGGCCCGGCGGCGGATGCGTCCGCTGTATATCTCGGGACTGACAGGACGGACCGGGTGACCGCAAGAGCGTGCAGTCGATGGCGGCGCGGCTGGCGCCGGGTGACTATGACCAGTTGCACCATTTCATCGCTGATGGCGTCTGGGATGCGGCGCAATTGGAGTCGGAATTGCTCGTTCAGGCCGATCGCCTTACAATCCCAATGTCACGAACTTTTGGATCAGGCCCTAGATCGTGATCAGGCCTTCGAAGCAGCGAGAGTAATTTTGTTTCATTCTGGTTTGCGGCACGACCATCGATGGCTGCAAGCCCAGCCCTTCCCAAGGACCCCCGTGACTCCAGCCACTTTTGCAACGCAGAACTTGCGCCCGCGAGACCAGCTTCAGGCGTGGCAAGAATGGTTTGCACCTGTATTTGACATCTCCCCGATGGAGCAGGCCGAAGATGGGTTCTCTGCGAAAAATATCGTTTGGAGCCTGGGGGATATCTCGATCAGCCGGGTATTGGCGCCCTCTGTTCACGTCAAGCGAGCGAAAGCCAATCTCGCAAAGGCGCCCATCGATCATTGGGTGCTCACTTACTGCAGGCAAGGCGCGACGAACGTTCAAACGCCAAAGGGTGAATTCGACGCGACAGAAGGCGTACCTTTCCTATGGTCGTTCGGCGAGCAGTTCGAAAGCAAACGGACCCGCCGGCCGCAAACGAAGCATCCAAACTTCCAATAGCAGGTGATGGCATATTTTTGAGACGCGCCGCATGGGCGTGGGATTCTGAGCCGATGAAGATTCTGCGTGCCGCCTTATGATCCGTTGAGGCGGTCGCCCGCCGATGCCGTCATCGCGGTGAAATCGGCGCAGCGTACCAGCTTCGCTGGAGCAGGGATTGTGCGTAGCATGCTGGAAGCGAGACGCGACCAGCAAAAGCGGGCGCCGCGAAGCGATGACAATGCGACTCCTCAAGGAAAGGATCGGTGATGAGAAGACATAAAGCGGAAGAAATCGTTGCGAAATTGAGGCATGTTGAAGGATTGGCAGCTAGCGGCAGGCGGATTTCTGAGTGTGTGCGGGAAATTGGCGTAACCGAGGTAACTTACTATCGGTGGCGAAATAGATACGGAGACCTTGAGAGCGATCTGGCCGAGCATTTGACCGAGTTGGAGGCCGAGATCGCCCGGCTGCGCCGGCTGGTGTCGGATCTGACATTGGACAAGCTCATCTTGGCGGAGGCGACGACGGGAGTTCTGAGCCCGGAGCTTCGTGCGGCCTACGTGCTTCATGCCAGGGCAGCGTTTGGCATCTCCGAAAGGCGTGCTTGCCGTGCGCTTGGGCAGCATCGATCGACACAGCGCAAGATACGGGCGCGCTTGTCGCTGGAAGCGCCACCGGCGACCCAAGGCCATTCGGCAGATGCAAGGTCGCTGTCGACGAGTCTGCCGATCGTCAGCCGACGCTGCGGGACAGTGCGATGCGTGGCGCTGGATTCCGCGCGAGGCGAGCGTACCGATACCGATCCAGGCTTCGTCAGGTCCACCGGTGCAACGAATTTGGTCGGTTAGCACAGGGGACCCCGACGCCCGATCTTGCGCTGAGTCTCGCAGCCGACCGTGCCGCGGACAAAAGAATGTCCGGCCGATGAAAAAGGATACGATCCATGTCGAATTACGATCGCAATGCAGCCATCCCCGACGCCCCCGCCGATCGTACGTCCGCCGTTGATGCGGGCCTGCGCGTCCACATGCTTCGGGTATATAACTACATGGCCATCGGCGTTGGTCTGACCGGCGTCGTCGCGATGCTGACCTATCAGTTCACCGGTCCTGAGCTGCTGCAGAGCCCGCTGGTGTGGGTGTTCATGCTGGCGCCGCTTGCGCTGGTGTTTTTTATAAGCGCCCGTATCAACAAGCTTTCGGCGGAAGCGGCGCGACTGCTTTTTTTCGTCTATGCGGCCTCGATGGGATTGTCGCTTTCGACAATCTTCCACGTCTACACCGGCGCCTCGATCACGCGCGTGTTCTTCATTTCAGCCGCGACCTTCGGGGCGCTCAGCATCTGGGGTTACACCACCCAGCGCGACCTGTCGGGATTCGGCACGTTCCTGTTGATGGGCGTGATCGGCATTGTGATTGCGAGTTTGGTCAACATCTTCTTGAGGTCGAGCGGGCTCGACTGGATGATTTCCATCATCGGCGTCGGCGTCTTCGCTGGACTCACCGCTTATGACACCCAGCGGATCAAGGGGATGTACGACCGCAGCGACGACGCCACTTCCGCGGGCCGTAAAGCCGTGACGGGCGCACTGTCGCTATACCTCAACTTCATCAACCTGTTCATGATGCTGCTGCGCCTGGCAGGTAACCGGCGCTAGGCAGTCTTACAGTGCGGGACTGGCTCCGACAGCCGATGTTAAAGTTTCGTAAGCCAGAGCGTACCTAGCGTCGCCTGCGCTATCGGAGCGGCTGTCTCGTTCCTGCGTTACGACAGCAAGCATTTCGACCTGCCGGTCCTGTCTGGCGTGATTTTCCTGAGCGCTGCGATACCGTCATTTGAAGTCGACGCTTCGCTTGAAGAGCTCAAATCGATCAATCATCACCTGATGAACCTTCAAACCGGGATCGAGAAACTCCAGCCGCATTGATCGAGCCTTCGGCCTTGCTCGATAGGCTCCAGCTCGACTTACCTTTTGAACGGACCCCTTGGTTGAAGCCGTTCGACCGGTTTGTTTACTCGCTTGGCGGCCCAAGATACAATGCTCGTCGGCAAGTCATCTGCCCGCCTCCTTACAATTCGTCAGGAAAATCTCATGTCAGATCTTATTGCTATCGTTTATCCGTCCGAAGCGAAAGCCGAGGAGGTCCGTCAGCGGCTGTTCGATTTGAAGAAACAGTACCTTATCGAATTCAGCGATGCTGTGATCGCCGTCAAAACGGACGCTGGCCCGGTCAAGCTGAACCAGCTGGTGAATACGGCGGCCGCCGGCGCGGCCTCGGGCAGTTTCTGGGGACTTTTGATAGGAGTTCTTTTTCTGAATCCGTTGATCGGCGTTGCCTTGGGCGCGGCGTCCGGTGCGCTTGGCGGGGCGCTCACGGACTATGGTATCAACGATGCGTTCATGAAGGAGCTCGCGGCCAACCTTAAGCCAGGCGACGCGGCTCTGTTTGTGCTCATCCAAAACATGACCGCTGACAAGGTGCTTAAGGAAATCCAGGGTGCTGGTGGCACCGTGCTGAAGACATCCCTGGATGACACGAAGGAAAAAGTGTTGCGTGAAGCCCTCGCAAAAGCCACTGCGGCCGAAACGCCCCCGCCGACCGCAAGCGCCACCTGACGTCCGCCCGCGCGTCGCTGGCGTTGGGCGTATGATCTTGGAGCATGGCGGCAGGGTGTTGGTTTCCCCTTGATGCACGGGCTACCTCACGAGCTATTCGAGCGAAAGATTTGTTACGCCCAGTGCCAGGTTGATCCCGATCTGGCCTTCGACCGATAACGGCTGCAGGGAAATCGTGCGACGAGATCCGCCGACGAGGACCTTGGCCCCCAGACCGACCCCCAAAGCAACGTTTCCGCTTACACCCAGATAGCTACCTCTCAAGGTGCTTCGGCCGACGTCCGCGGTGGGCGCGAAGACGGCCCAGAATGACCGTCCCCCCCTGGTTATTCCAACATCGACGCCGATCCGCCTTATCTTGCCGGCATAAGCGTATTGACGTCGTGTTACGTC
>JBDTKD010000553.1:0-5134 GCA_039935515.1 Bradyrhizobium sp. | reverse complement strand
GGCGTTCGGCGGCCAGGGCCTGCCGCTGGCGATCAACGCCGCCTGCACTGAAATCTGGAGCGCGGCGAATATGGCGTTCGGGCTCTGTCCTTTGCTGACGCTGAGCGCGATCGAGGCGCTCGACGCCCATGGCAGCGAGACCTTGAAAAAGATCTATCTGGAAAAACTGGTGTCCGGCGAATGGACCGGCACCATGCAGTTGACCGAGCCGCAGGCCGGATCGGACGTCGGCGCGCTGCGCTCGCGCGCCGAGCGCATGCCGGACGGCACCTATCGCATCAAGGGCACCAAGATCTTCATTACCTATGGCGACCACGACATGACCTACAACATCGTGCATTTCGTGCTGGCGCGACTGCCGGATGCTCCCGCGGGCACCAGGGGCATCTCGCTGTTCCTGGTCCCCAAATTCCTGGTCAACGCCGACGGTTCGCTTGGCGCGCGCAACGACATCTATCCGAGCGGCGTCGAGCACAAGCTCGGCATTCATGCCTCGCCGACCTGCACCATGACCATGGGCGACCATGGCGGCGCAATCGGTTACCTGATCGGCGAGGAAAACCGCGGCATGCTTTGCATGTTCACGATGATGAACCAGGCGCGACTCGGCGTCGGCCTCGAAGGTGTCGGCATCGCCGACCGCGCCTATCAGCAGGCGCTGGCATTTGCGCAGGAGCGCCGCCAGGGCCGCGCGGTCGGCAAGCCTGGCGAGGGGATGGACGCCATCATCGTGCATCCCGACATCAAGCGCATGCTGATGCAGATGCGCGCCCTCACCGCCGCGGCCCGCACCATCTGCTACGCCACCGCGGTCGCGCTCGATGTTGCGGTGCGGGCCGGCGACGCCGGAGTGCGCGCCGACGCCGCCGCCCGCGGCGCGCTGCTGACGCCGATCGCGAAGGCGTTCTCCACCGACATCGGCAATGAAGTGACCTCGCTCGGCGTGCAGATCCACGGCGGCATGGGATTTATCGAGGAAACCGGTGCCGCGCAGCATTATCGCGATGCGCGCATCACCCCGATCTATGAAGGCACCAACGGCATCCAGTCGATCGACCTCGTGACGCGCAAGCTCGCCGCCAATGGCGGCGCCTCGGTGTTCTCCCTCCTCAACGAACTCACCGAGATCGTCATCCGGGTCGAGACGTCGAACGATCCCGCCTTCGGCACCACCGGCGCCAAGCTGCGCGACGCTCTCGGATCGCTCGACCGCACCAGCCGCTGGCTGCTGGAGCGCATCAGTTCGGCGCCGAATGACGCGCTGGCGGGCGCGACCCCGTATCTGCGGCTGTTCGGATCGACGCTCGGCGGCTGCATGCTGGCCGGCGAGGCGCTTGCAGCCCGCAATGCCCGCGACGGCGGCGATCCGCAGCGCTACGTCACGCTGGCGCGGTTCTTTGCCGAGAACATCTCGGTGCAGGCGGCCGCGCTGGAGCGGACCGTGATGGACGGCGCCGAGGCCGTGAACGGCGCCGACGCGGTCCTGCTGGGTTAAAGCGCTTTCCGGTTCACTCGAATCATTGTCGCTTCTCCGGAGGCCTCATGGTTCGAGACGCGCGAAGGCGCGCTCCTCACCATGAGGGTCTGAGACCTTATCCTGAGGAGCATCGCGAAGCGATGCGTCTCGAAGGATGAAGCCATTGAGGTGGAAATTGCGCTGGGATTTTCAGCCGAGCGGCTTCAGCCCTGCCTCGATGGCGGCGCGGCGCGATTCCAGAAACGGCGGCAGCGCCAGCTTTTCGCCAAGCGCGTCCATCGGCTCGTCGGTCGCAAAACCCGGACCGTCGGTGGCGATCTCGAACAGGATGCCGTTGGGCTCGCGAAAATACAGGCTTCGAAAATAGAACCGGTCGATCTCGCCGCTGTTGCGAACGCCGAGTTCGTTCAGCCGCTGCGCCCAGGCGTGGTATTGCCGATCGTCGGGCGTGCGAAACGCGACGTGATGCACGCCACCCGCGCCCTGCTGCGCCATCGGCAAATCCTTCTGCTCGATCACATGCAGTTCGGCGGCAGCGCCGCCCTCGCCCATGGCAAACACATGAACCTCGCCGGCCGCATCGGGCGCGGCATAATGGCGCTCCCTGCGCATGTTCATCACTCCGGTCAGGACCCGTTCGGTGCGTGCGAGGTCATGCACGTTCAGCACGATCGGACCGAGGCCGCGAATTTGGTGTTCCGCCGGCACCGCACTGCGCTCCCATGGCGAGGCCGGACCGGCGCCGCCATCGTCGACCAGCACCAGCCGCTGGCCCTCGGTATCCTCAAACGGCAGCGTCAGCCGGCCGTCGACCTCAATGATATCGCCGGTGTGGCCGCCCGCCTTTCTAAGGCGATCTCTCCAGTACCCCAGGCTTTTTTCGCCGGCGAGGCGCAATCCCGTGCGTGAAATGCTGTTGCTGCCGCGCCGCTCCGGCGCCGCCGGGAAATCGAAGAAGGTCAGGTCGGTGCCGGGATTGGCCTTTCCGTCGGCATAGAACAGATGATAGGCGCTGACATCGTCCTGATTAACGGTCTTTTTGACCAGCCGCATGCCGAGCAGACCGGTGTAAAATGCGAGATTCTCGCGGGGTTTCGCCGAAATCGCGGTCAGGTGGTGAATGCCGGTCAACTGCATCGCATCAGGATCCTTCCAGGCCAACTCCCGTGGAAAATCGGCAGGAGCATTTGGGCTACGTGGCGGATCATGTAGGATACACCTTCGAGACTCGCCAGCCATACTGCTTGTTCGAGGACTGCATCATGACCGGGCACCTGATAGTCACCGACGAGGGCGCGAGCCGGGTGATCACGCTGCGCCGGCCCGAAAAGAAGAACGCGATCACCCAGGACATGTATCGCGCCATGAGCGATGCCATCGATACCGCGCAGAACAATCCGGCGATTCGCTGCATGATCATCACCGGCGGCTCCGGCGTGTTCACCGCCGGCAACGACCTCGAGGATTTCCTCAACGACAGCACCTCGGACACCGACGTGCCCCGCGCGTCCGATGCCACCAGGTTCCTCTATTCGCTGGCCCATAACGTCAAGCCGATCATCGCCGCGGTCGACGGCGTCGCGATCGGCATCGGCACCACCATGCTGTTCCATTGCGATTACGTGCTCGCCAGCAACACCGCGGCATTTTCCACACCATTCATCCATCTCGGTCTTGTCCCGGAAGGCGCCTCCAGCCTGCTGATGCCGCGTACCATCGGGCACCAGCGGGCGTTTGCCGCGCTGGTGATGGGTCGCACGATCAGTGCCGAAGATGCCCGCGTCGCCGGTTTCGTCAATGTCGTGGTGGCGCCGGGCCACACCGAAGCCGAGGCCCGCAAGGTGGCGCGCGAGATTTGCGCGTTGCCGGCGGAAGCAGTTGCGATCTCGCGCAAGCTTCTGAAGCTGCCGCCCGAAGATCTGACCCGCCGGATCGACCAGGAAGGCCATCTGTTCGGCGAACGCATGCGCTCCGAGGAGGCGGTGGCTGCGTTCAAGGCGTTCTTTGCCCGCAAGAAGGCTTAGCACGAGGTTTCGTGAAATCGTTGCACTGTCGCTCTATGATGGTGTCATGAGACGTCTGCGCCAGATTCTTGCGCTTGGCCGCATCCGTTGTGCGAATGAACTGAATTGTAGCGCCATATTGTGCCGCGGCTCTTTCAGAGCGGTCGTTGACTCTCTAGATTAATGCCTTCTCGCAAGCGCAATTGCTGCGCCAGGGTAATGCATGACGCTTCTTCTCAGCCATCCGGCAAGCCTCGACCATCTGACACCGCCCGGGCATCCCGAACGACCTGACCGGATTCGCGCGGTTGAGCAGGTTCTCGGCGAAGCCAGCTTCGACCGGCTGGTGCGCGAGACGGCACCCGAAGGCTCGCTCGACCAGGTCCTGCTTTGCCACTACGAGCATTATGTCGAGGAACTTCGGCATATCGCGCCGTCGAGCGGTCTGGTCTATCTCGACGGCGATACGTCGATGTCACCCGGCACATGGGAAGCCGTGATGCGAGGTGTCGGCGGCGCGGTTGCCGCCACCGACGCGGTCATGGCCGGCACCCACCACAACGCGTTCGTCGCGATGCGCCCTCCCGGACATCACGCGGAAACCGGCAAGCCGATGGGCTTCTGTTTTTTCGATCATGCCGCGATTGCCGCGCGTCACGCCCAGCGCAAATACGGCATCGGCCGTGCCGCCGTGGTTGATTTCGACGTCCATCATGGCAATGGCACCCAGGATATCTTCTGGGCCGATCCGACCGTGATGTATTGCTCGACGCACCAGATGCCGCTGTTTCCCGGCACCGGCGCCAGCGGCGAGCGCGGCGAACACGACACCATCGTCAACGCGCCGCTGGCGCCCGAAGACGGCAGCGTCAAATTCCGTTCTGCGTTCGAGAACGTCATCCTGCCGCAATTGCAGAAGTTCAGTCCCGAACTCATCGTCATCTCCGCCGGCTTCGACGCCCACCACCGCGACCCCCTGGCATCGCTCAATCTCAAGGCGGATGATTTCGGCTGGGTGACGCGCAAGCTGATGGATGTCGGCGACGCCAGCGCCGGTGGCCGGATCGTCTCAGTGCTCGAGGGCGGCTATGACCTGCAAGGTCTGAAAGAATCGGTCGCGGCCCATGTCACCGCATTGATGGGCGGGTGAAATCCCGCCACAATACGTCCGCAAAACTATCCTTGAGTCGACGGGTGCGAAGCTGCGCATTCGGGAAAGCAATATGGCCGAAAACACCCAAGTGGACGTCAAGAAGCTGAGCTTCGAGCGCGCGATCGAGGAACTGGAATCGATCGTCAAGCGGCTCGAGGAAGGCAAGGTACCGCTCGAGGAATCCGTCGCCATTTACGAACGCGGCGAGGTGCTGAAACGACGATGCGAGGAACTGCTGCGGCAGGCGGAGGCACGGGTCGACAAGATCACCACCGATGCCAATGGCGAGGCCACCGGCACGGAACCGCTCGACGTTCAGTGAAGAGGCGTTCCCCGGCGACATCAGCTTGATTCGCGACCAAGGCATCGCGGCCTAGCACTACAGTTGCTTTTTCGGAAGGCTTCTGAATCAATGGGCAACCATGATTCGAAGATCGTGGGCGCGGGCAGCGTCGATTGAAGAGACGCTTGCGTTGTGGGCGGCGTCGCTTCGAGAAGTCA
>JBDTKD010000552.1:0-6629 GCA_039935515.1 Bradyrhizobium sp. | reverse complement strand
CTTGTCGGCGATCTTTTCCATCAACGGCACGAAGGTGAGGTCGACAAACATCATCCGGTCGCCGGCGTGGTTGATGATCCAGGCGATCTGGTCGGGGAACAGGCGCGGATTGACGGTGTGGCAGACGGCACCGATGCCCATGATGCCGTACCAGACTTCCAGATGCCGCCAGGTATTCCAGGCAATGGTGGCGACGCGGTCGCCGAGCCGGATGCCGTCGCGATCGAGCCGCTGCGAGACCTTCAGTGCGCGATCTCGAATTTCGCGGTAATTGGTACGGTGAATCGGGCCTTCGATCGATCGCGTCACTACCTCCTGGGTGCCATGGAACAACGCCGCGTGCTCAATGATCCGGTGACAAAGCAAGGGCCAGTCTTGCATCAATCCAAGCATTCGGACGTTCCTCCCGATGGGGTTGTCGCCAGCCGCAGGGCTTCACGAAATTGCCATGAACTTTAGCGCGGAGAAAGCGACCCGCAAGTGGCCTTATGGCGCAGTCGGGCGCGGTCGTGCAGCGACCGCTGCGGCGGCATGGTTGGTGCTCTGCGCGCCGATCGACCCGGCTGCGGCGGCCCGCAGGACCGTTCAGTGGCCCTGGAGCGGCCTGCTCGGCGAGCGAGCGCCGAGGGCGCACCATACCGTGTCGCGGGCTGCGGTGCCGCTGCCGAGGCCGCGTCCGGCCGAGCCACCCAAGACTGCGGAGGAACAGCAGCCGGCGGCAGAGCAGCAGGGTCCGGCCAGGGATCAAAAGCCCGTTGAAACGACGGCGCCGCCGCCGGCGCTTCCCTCGGCCTGCCGGCTGGCGCTCACCGATGCGATCGCCGTCGCTCCCAGCGTTCCCGACATCCATGGCCCCGGTGGCTGCGGCGGCGGGGACCTGGTCCGGCTCGAGGCCGTGGTGCTGCCGGACAAGCGGCAGGTTGCGGTGAGACCCGCAGCGATCCTCCGTTGCACCATGGCATCGGCGATCGCGGACTGGATTCGCAGCGACATCGCGCCGCTGACGGCGGCCCGCGGCAGCGTCGTCAGCGATCTCGACAATTTCGACTCGTTCGAATGCCGTGGCCGCAACCGCGTCGTCGATGCCAAATTGTCCGAGCATGGCCGCGCCAACGCGCTCGATGTGCGCGCCCTGGGACTCGCCAACGGCCAGTCGATCGCGTTGACCGACCGCACGGTGCCGCGCGAGTTGCGCGAAAGCGTGCTGCATTCGGTCTGCGCGCGATTTTCAACGGTGCTGGGGCCGGGCTCCGATGGCTACCATGAGGACCACATCCACCTCGATCTGATGGAGCGGCGCAACAACTACAAAATCTGCGAGTGGACCATATGGGACCCGTTGCCGCAGATCGCGCCGTTGCTGCCGGCCGCGCGGCCCGATCAGGCGCCGCCGCGCGAAGTCGACGCGGGCAAATCGGACGCCGCCCAACCCGGTGTGGCCGAGCCGGACGCGGGCACTCCCCGAAAATAAAAAGCGCCGGCAAACCGGCGCTTTCCGATGCTGTCTTCGAGTGCTGCGCGCCGACGCCATCGGCTATTGGAAGAACGGCCCCGGATTGCCGCCGCCTTGCAGCGCCACCTGCGAATTAAACGGCGAGTCACCATGATGGGGCTCCAGCACCACGACAATGGTACCGAGCTTGACCCGGTTATACAGGTCGATGACGTCCTCGTTGGTCATCCGGATGCAACCGGAGGAGATCGATGCGCCGATATATTCCGGCTGGTTGGTGCCGTGAATCCGGAACAACGTGTCCTTGCCGCCCGAATAAAGATAGAGCGCGCGCGAACCCATCGGGTTGTCCGGCCCCGGCGCCACGAAGGTGGGAACGCCAAGCCGTTCGATCTCGCCCTTGGTCGGATGCCACGGCGGCCACTCGGTCATGCTGCCGACCTTGGCAATGCCGGACCACGCCATCGCCTCCTCGCCGACGGTGATGCCGTAGCGGATCGCCTTGCCGTTATCGAGCACGTAATAGAGATAGTGATTGTCGGAATCGACCACGATGGTGCCGGGCGCTTCCTTGCGATGGTAGTCGACGATCGCGCGCCTGAACGGCACCGGAATCGGCACGTTGGTGTAACGAATCTTGGCCAGCAGTTCCTTGTCGCGCGGCTTGAAATTGGCCTGATTGGTCGCCTCATAGGTCGTGGCCTCCATGCAGCCCGACAACATCAGGCCAGCAGCAGCCAGAATTCCCAACTTCACTATGAGCGACGACATTGCGGGCTTCCAGTTCGAAAGGCTTCAGCGGGCAGCGCCAATATTGCGCCCCAAAACGCCATGATTCAGTTAAGCGCATTATCGTCGGAATCGACTGCAATTCCAGCGATAGATGCTGTTCCCGCGCTGCGGGATGCGGTCTGTGACTTTTTTGCCGCAAGGCTCGCGGCTTTCCACTGGTTTTTGGGCATTCGCGCTGTCGTTGCCGAATCGACGCCATGTCGTCGCCATTCCAGGGCCACAAACCGGGGCCGCTGATCCTCCGGCGGTCATCGAGTGCTTGCCAGAATCGCGCTAAGTCCTGTTGGTAGGCTGTCGGCACTGGCCCGGAGTTCCGCATGTTTTCGGTGTTCGTTCCCTCTGAATCATCGCTGAAGAAAGTTGCCGCGCCCGATCTCGCCGCATTGCCGGAGAACGCGGTGTGGGTCGACCTGATGAAGCCGACCGCCGAAGAGGATCAAGCGGTGGAGCGTCTGGCCGGAATTGCGGTGCCGACCCGGGAAGACATGCAGGAGATCGAGATTTCCAGCCGGCTCTATGTCGAGAACGGCGCGCGTTACATGACGGCGACGCTGATGTGCTCGTCCGACACCGAGAATCCGCGCACCACGGCGGTGACCTTCATCCTCGCAAGCCATCGCCTGGTCACGGTGCGCTATGACGCACCGAAGCCGTTCATGCTGGTGGAGAACAAGCTGGCGCGCGCCTGCGCAGCCGGCATCACCGGCGAGATGGTGCTGATGGAATTGCTCGATGCGGTGATCGACCGCAATGCCGATATTCTGGAACGCGCCGGCAGCGACATGGACAATATCAGCCATGACATTTTCGAGCCCGCAGGAGCGGCGCGCACCGGCCAGGGCAAGCGATATTCCGATATCCTGATCGCGATCGGCCGCAAGGGCGACCTGACGTCCAAGGTGCGCGAGAGTCTGGTCTCGATCGGACGGGTGGTGACATTCGTCGCCGCCGCCGTCGATGGCGTCAAATGGTCCAAGGACATGCGCGAGCAGCTCAAGACCATGCAGCGTGACGTCACCTCGCTGACCGACCACGCCTCCTATCTCTCCAACAAGATCACTTTCGTGCTGGATGCGATGCTCGGCGTGGTCAATCTCGAGCAGAACAACATCATCAAACTGTTTTCGGTGATGGCGGTGGTGTTGATGCCGCCGACCCTGATCGCCTCGGTCTACGGCATGAACTTCAAGATCATGCCCGAGCTGGAATGGCAGCATGGCTACCCCATTGCGCTCGTCGTAATGCTGCTCGCCGCAGTGCTGCCTTACGTGTTTTTCAAATGGAAGAAGTGGTTGTAGCGGCCGGGCGTAGGCCATTTTATCCTGGTTCCACACCTGCGCGCAGGACAAAGAGCCGCCTCAATTCCTCCGATAAAATTTGAGCGTTGCGCTGAACGTTTGAGCGAAACTTGTCTGCGATAACGCTGGTTCACGCCGCGAGGACAGCAATGGTTGAGAAAGTCATAACGCTCGGACGTAACATCGTTGATTTCGCGTGCTACCAAGCGGGCCGCCATGCCGCCGGCAAGGCGCCCGCGATGCCGGCGCGGTTCTGCCGGCATTGCGGTGCGGCGCTATTGGAAGGCGAGAACGAAGACGACTGCTCCAGTGCGTTCAACATTGGCGCATTGCGCCAATCCGGAATGGAGTGATCGGAACGTCATTCCGGGGCGGCGCAAAAGCGCCGAGCCCGGAATCCATAACCACGGAATTCGCGTGGGGCGATGTGTAGCGTCATTTTCAGAATCGGCAGGGGTGGTTATGGATTCCGGGCCTGCGCCAAGCGGCGCATCCCGGAATGACAGTGCTGGATTGCTTCGTCGCTGCGCTCCTCGCAATGACGAATGTTGCGCTGTCCTAGCTAGACGTGCTGACCGCCATTGATGTGGATCTCGGCGCCGTTGACGTAGGAGCTTGTCTCCGTGCACAGCACATAGATGATCTTCGCCACTTCGTCCGGCGTCCCCAGCCGGTGCATCGGGATCTGCTGCTCCACGATCTTCTCGGTGCCCGGCGACAATATCGCCGTGTCGATCTCGCCGGGCGCGATCGAGTTGACGCGAACGCCGATGCGGCCGAAATCCGCCGCCATCTCGCGGGTCAAGGAAGCCAGCGCCGCCTTCGAGGTCGCATAGGCCGCGCCCGCAAACGGATGCACGCGCGAGCCGGCGATCGAGGTGACGTTGACCACCGAGCCCTTGGCAGCCTTCAATTCATCGATCAATCCGCGCGCCATCATGATCGGCGCGAAGAAGTTGACCCGGAAGACATGGCTCCAGGTGTCGATGTCGGTATCGATCGAGCCGAGCCGCTTGCCGCCCGCGGCCTTGGGCGAGATCGCGGCGTTGTTGACCAGCGCGTGCAGCTCGCCGCCTTCCAGCCGGTCGCGGATTTCGGAAATCGCCCGCGTGGTGTCGGCGTGATCGGCAAGGTCGACTTGGATGTGGTCCTCGGGTCCGGCACCCCAGGGGCACTCCTCCGGGAATGGATGCCGCGAACAGGTGATGACGCGCCACCCCGCACTGGAAAATCGGATCACCGTAGCGTGGCCGATGCCGCGGCTGGCTCCAGTCAGAAGCATCGTGCGCCGCGGACCATGATTGGATGAGGAGGGCATAAACCGTTCTCTCGTTGTTCGTCAGGCCCGGCGTGATGGTGGGCGACGGCGTCTTGCTTTGAGGGTTGCAGAAAAAATTGAGGGTTGCAGAAAAAATTGGTGGCCGGAACATGCCCGGTCACCGGCTTCGACTTCAGGGATAGAGCCTCACTTTGGACCACACTTGATCCGGCGCCGCGCGGCTGAATTCGATGCGGTCGTGCAGGCGGAACGGGCGATCGTGCCAGAATTCGAACCGCAGCGGCGCGATACGCCAGCCGCTCCAGCCGGGCGGACGGGGGACCTCGCCGACGATATGCCTGGCGGCAACCCTGGCGATCGCCTGCTCGAAGGCGAAGCGGCTTTCCAGCGGCTGCGACTGCTTGCTCGCCCAGGCGCCGATCTGGGCCTGCTTGGGGCGGGTCGCGAAATAGGCGTCGGCTTCCGCTTTGGTCACCGGCGACACGCCGCCGCGGATGCGGACCTGGCGGCGCAGCGATTTCCAGTGGAATAGTAAAGCCGCCTTAGGATTTGCGGCGAGTTCGTGGCCCTTTTGGCTCGCGATATGGCCGTAGAACACGAAACCCTCGGCGTCGTAGCCCTTCATCAGCACCATCCGCACGTCGGGCAGGCCGTCGGCATCGACGGTGGCGAGTGACATCGCGTTGGGATCGTTGGGTTCGGCCTTGACCGCTTCGGCGAACCAGTCGGCAAACAGCGCGTACGGCTCCTCGGCCGCCGTGAAATCACCGGATGTTAACGGTGTCGGGTGTCTGATGGAGGTCGTGTCCGCCATATCGGAGATCCGAGTTGCCTTCGCCTGCGGTTGAGAGTGCGCTGCCGCCCCTATATAAGACATGGGGACGCGTTGGCCTATCGGCGATCAGGCCCGCTCGGACCGTGATTGCAATGATTCTCATTGGCGTGGGCTCGGGCGGTTGTGCCATGTCCCGTACTGACAACGCCTTCGCCCGGACGGAGGGCCATGAGGTCACGGGTTCGCTGCGGCCGTCGCTGTCCCGCGCGCAGGGTCCGACCGAGGCCGATCTGGCGTTTGCCCGCAATGCCGCTTCCGACGTGCTGACCAAGGGCGAGAAGGATTCCAGCCAGCCCTGGGAAAATCCCGGGACCGGCGCGCGCGGTTCGGTGACGCCGCTGGCCGCGGCGTATGATTCGGATGGACGCACCTGCCGGGACTTCCTCGCAAGCTACGTCAACGGCGCGTCCGAGCGCTGGCTGCAAGGGGCGGCCTGTCAGTCCGCCAGGGGCCGATGGGAAATCCAGAGTATGAAGCCTTGGAAGCAGGGCTGATCCCGGTGATGGATCCCGTTGCAAAAATGCCACGAAGACACCAGATGAAGGCCGAAGGGCTGCCAGCCCACCCGAGCTTTGATTTTCCTGAAGGAGACGTAACGGATGCGCGACCCCTATGAGGTCTTGGGGGTGCCGCGGGGCGCCAGCGCTGCGGCGATCAAGAGCGCCTATCGCAAGCTCGCCAAGAAGCATCATCCCGACAGCAACAACAACGATCCGAAAGCCGCGGCGCGCTTTTCCGAGTTGAATTCGGCCAATGAGATCGTTGGCGACGAGGACAAGCGCAAGCAGTTCGATCGCGGCGAGATCGACGCCGAAGGCAAGCCCCGCTTCCAGGGCTTTCCGGGCGGCGGCTTTCCAGGCGGCGACCCGCGCACGCGCCGGAGCTCTCCCGGCGGCGGCTTCGAAACCCATACCTTCCGCACCGGCGCCGGCGGCACCGGCGGCCTTGGCGGCGGCGGCTTCGAGGACATCC
>JBDTKD010000551.1:0-11947 GCA_039935515.1 Bradyrhizobium sp. | reverse complement strand
TTGAGCTTCATCTGGAACCACATCGTGATGCCCATGATGACCGGCCACACGCCGAGCGCGAGGTAGTGACCGAACAACGGCACCTGGGTCGGATCGAAATGAAGCAGGCCGAACAGGGTGAAGAGGTTGGTCGGATCCGGCGACGACAGATCCTTGATCCAGCCGAAGAACGGCGCATGCCGCATTTCGATGGTGACGAACAGCACCTTGTAGAGCGAGAAGAACACCGGAATCTGCAAGGCGACAGGAAGGCAACCGGCGATCGGGTTGATCTTCTCCTTCTTGTAGATTTCCATCATCTCCTGCTGCTGCTTCATCTTGTCGTCGGGATAGCGTTCCTTCAGCGCGGCGAGCTGCGGTTGCACCGATTTCATCTTCGCCATCGACGCGTAGGATTTGTTGGCAAGCGGGAAGAACAGCAGCTTCACCAGCACCGTCACCAGCAGGATGGCGATGCCGAAATTGCCGACCAGATGATAGAAGAAGTCGAGTGCGAGGAACATCGGCTTGGTGATGAAGTAGAACCAGCCCCAATCAATCAGCAGATCGAAATGGTTGAGCCCGAGTTCCTTGCTGTAGCCACCGAACCCGCCGATCGGAAAATTGATGCCGACGACGCTGACTTCCTTGGCTCCCGCGAACAGCCGCGTATTGGCGCTGCCGGTGCCGCCGATCGCGATGGTCTGCGGATTCTCCAGATAGTCGGTCTGATAGGTTCGCACGCCGCCCACGAGATTGGACGAGAACCGTGCGTCCAGCTTTGCGCTGGTATCCGGCAGCAGCGCCGAAGCCCAGTATTTATCGGTAATGCCGAGCCAGCCGTCGGTGACCTTGAAGTTGACCGATTTGGCGTCGTCGATTTTCTTGTAGCTGTATTCCTGCAAGCCGCTTTCGCCGAGATAGCCGACCAGGCCTTCGTGCAGGATGTAGTAACCCGCGACCTTGGGGGCGCCGTGGCGCGAGATCAGCGCGAACGGGTAAAGCGTGACCGGGGCGTTGCCGACATTGGTGACCTCGTCCTTGATGGTGAAGAGGTACCGCTCGTCGATCGAAATGGTGCGGTGGAAAACGAGGCCGTCGCCATTGTCATATTTCAGCTTCACCGGGTTGCTCGGCGTCAGGCTGCCCGAGCCTTCCTGCTGCCACAGCGTGTTCTGGTCGGGAATCCTGACCGCGGAGCCGCTCGCCGCAACCCAGCCGAATTCCGCATAATAGGGGCTCGCGGTGCCCGAGGGCGAGAACAGCACGATCGCCGGCGAGGCCGGATCGACGGTTTCGCGGAACTGCACCAGCGACAGATCGTCGATGCGCGCGCCCTTCAGCGCGATGCTGCCGGCAACCCGCGGGGTGTCGATCTTGATGCGTGCCGTCGAGGCAATGGCGGTTTCGCGGTCGACGACTGCCGTGGAGGCCGGCTGGGTCGCGGGCGCATTGGCGGTCGGCGCCGTCCCTTGCGGGGTGGCGGCGGCTTCGTTCTGCGACGCCGGGTTCTGCGGCGCCGGCTTCACCAGTTCGCTCTGCGCCTGCTCGGCGGCACGGTGCTTTTCCATCTGTGGCAGGTTGAAGAAATATTGCCAGCCGATCAGCACGAGGCCGGACAGAACGACGGCGAAGATGGTGTTGCGATTGTCGGTCATCGTTTAAGGTCTCGTCATTCAGTTCGGGTTGCGGCTTGCCGATCGAGGCGGTGCAGCGCCGAGCGGAGATCGTCGAGCATGACCGCGAATTCGCGGGCGAGGGCGGCACGCCGGCCGACTAGCACATAATCACTGTGCGGTCGCATAGATACGGCATCCAGCCGCTTCACCAATTCGCGAAGCCGGCGCCGGATGCGGTTGCGCTCGGTGGCAGTGCCGTTCTTCCTGGTAACGGTGAAGCCGACCCGGATCGGACCGAGATCGTCGCGGCGGCGGCTCTGCACCACGAAGGCAGCGCTATTGACCCGCGCGCCATTGGCAACGGCGAGGAAGTCCGCCCGCTGCCTTAGTCGATCCATCAGGAGGTCTCCGGGAAGCCCGGCTCAGGCGCTCAAACGTTTGCGGCCACGCGCGCGGCGCGCGGCGAGGACCTTGCGGCCGCCGGTCGTCGCAAGGCGGGCGCGGAAGCCGTGACGGCGCTTGCGCACCAGTTTGCTGGGTTGATAAGTCCGCTTCACGCGTCGTTCTCCGCTGACCGGCCAATTTGCCTGTTATTGAGATCAGTCCGCCGATGTTGGCCGGCCCAAAACGGGCCGTTTCCGGCCCAAATGAGCCGCCCCGGTCGAGCCGGGCCATGGCGGACAATTGGCGCGGCTTATACGGGAGCGACCCGTTTTCGTCAATGTTACGAGGTGCCGCAATCGGTATCCTTGCCGGGCCCGTTGAAACGGCGCAATCGGCACAAATATAATGGGTCTGGCGGCGGTTTTCGAGGTGCGGGGGCGACCCAACAGGGGTCGCGTGATGCGGCCGGGAACCGGCAGACATTATCGAACTGTAATTTGACCGGTTTGGGCGTAAATCGCATCTTCGGCTGTCAGGCATTGAGGGCGGAATATCGTGTCATCAACAGAGCCACTGCCGGATCGGGAAAAGCCACGGCTGCTGCCGTCGCGCCGGCTCGGCCTGTCGGGCAAGCTGCTGCTGCTGACGGTTCCGCTGGTGATGATCGCGGGACTGCTGATCTATGTACCCGCGATCGCCAATTTCCGGATGAACCGGCTGAACGACCGGCTGGCGGCGGCGAACACCGCCGCACTGGTGCTGGACGCGGCCCCCTCCGGCATGGTGCCGGATTCGCTGGCGCGGCAAATCCTCGCCAGCATTGGCGCGCATGCGGTTGCCATCAAGATGGGGCAGCAACGGCGGCTGTTGGCCAGCGCCGATTTGCCGGCGGCGGTCGACCACGACGTCGACATGCGGACGATGACGGCATGGTCGGCGATCGTCGACTCCTTTGAGACCATGCTCGAGAGCGGCAACCAGACGATCCGCGTGATCGGGCCGGCTCCCGGCGGCGCGCAGTTCATCGAGACCGTCGTCGATGAGGCGCCGCTGCGCGCGTCGATGTACCGGTTTTCCCGCAATCTGCTGCTGGTGGCGATGGCAATCGCGATGTTCACAGCCGGACTGGTCTACATCGCCCTGCATTTCCTGTTCGTGCGGCCGATGCGGCGGCTGACCGCGAGCTTGGTCGGCTTCCACGAGAACCCCGAAAGTTCGGCCCGGATCATCGTCCCCAGCCAGCGCGGTGACGAGATCGGGGTTGCCGAGCGCGAGTTGTCCGACATGCAGCGCGACCTGGTGTCGATGCTGCATCAAAAAAGCCGGCTCGCCGCCCTCGGCCTTGCGGTGTCCAAGATCAACCACGATCTGCGCAATCTGCTTGCGTCCTCGCAATTGCTGTCGGATCAGCTCGCCAGCGTGCCCGATCCGCGGGTGCAGCGGTTCGCGCCGAAGCTGATGCGATCACTGGAACGCGCCATCGCGTTCTGCCAGTCGACGCTGTCTTATGGTCGCGCCCAGGAGGCTGCGCCGGACCGTCGCATGATCCTGATCGAGCCTGTGGTGATCGAGGTCCGCGAATCCGCCGGGCTGGCGTCGGATGGCTCGATTGCCTGGATCAGCGCGATCGAGCGCGGGCTGAGCATCGATGCCGATCCCGATCATCTGTTCCGGATCCTGCTCAACCTCGTGCGCAATGCGGCGCAGGCGCTCGAAGGCCGTCCGAAAAGCGACGCGGCGACCCAGCAGATTCGCATCACCGGGCGCCGCGAGGGATCGGTCGCGATCATCGAGGTGTCCGACACCGGGCCCGGCGTGCCGGCCAAGGCCCGCGAACATTTGTTCGAGGCATTCCAGACATCCGGCCGCCCCGGCGGCAGCGGACTCGGCCTTGCGATCGCCGCCGAGCTCGTCCGCGCCCATGGCGGCGACATCCATCTGGTGGAAGGCACCATCGGCGCGACCTTCCGGGTCACCTTGCCGGACCGGCCGGTGGAACTGCTGAGCGTGCGCAACGAGCGGGCGCGGGCCTGAGCGAACCCGCGTTCGACAGGTCCCTTGCTTCGATCCGCCGGCTCGCAATCGACTGGCAAACGGCGCCCCGACGGACCTTGCCAAGCTCGCCCGGAGCCGGTAGCAATGGCGCGCTTTCGCGACCATCGTGTGTTTTCCGAATGCATGTGGCATCGGCGGGCCTTGCGCCTGCAATGCCTGGCGAAAAATGCGCCCGTAGCTCAGCTGGATAGAGCACTAGACTACGAATCTAGGGGTCAGGAGTTCGAATCTCTTCGGGCGCGCCACTATACGATTTGGAGCTCAACGCAGCTTCGCCCTGACGTTTTGTTTCGCCTTGCGGCCGCTGCTCAACTTTGCGGTTCCCGGACTTCCGCGAAGGACTAATCGACGAGCCTTATCGAATTGAGATCGCACCAGTTGCGCAACGCTCGCTCAGTCGCCTTCGATTCGAACTCGTACCAGCGATCAAGGGCATTTCTTCGTATCAGCAAGGCTCGGAATTTCCGGTAAGCGCCCTTTCTGCTGAATGTGTACCGAACCTCGTCGAAGTCGTCCGGCAGACATTCGCGCGCAAAGTCCAGCGCCAACGGCTTGCCCAGATCCAGATCGCGTTTATGGGGAATCGCGATGTATTTCTGTTCATCGTCGATGTCATCTGGCAACTCGTCATACAACTCGGCCACGTCGGAAGATTCGGAGTGCCAGTAGATCTTGGCCGTCCGCCTGCAGAGAAAGGCCAGATTTTCGCCGAGGCCGCCGCTCATCCCCACGAATTCAAAGGCCTCGAGTATGTCTTTAAAGCTGGTGGACATCGCCCTGCAGGCAGAAAGTAAAGGGGGCTTTAAGTCGCCCGGGCCGTCTTGCCCGATCAGGCATCGTCGGGCAGGTCCAGGTATTTAAGCCGATCCATGATGCCGTCCGCAAGGGCGATGCGATAGATCGTCTCCGCGAAGTGCCGGTTGTTGATCAAGGTAGCGGGTGGGACTTCGCCCAGGCGGCCCGGCAACTCCGCAAGGATGTCTTCGAACATGTCGAGGTCGAACGGCACATTGACGCCGGCCGTCATGGAGAAATGCTCGGGAGTAAAAAGCCTGGTGGCAATTGCCTCTCCGTCGCTCATGGAGCTTTCCAGCCCGATATCGACCAGCCATACTTCGCAGCCGCGGATCAGGTCGGTGGCGATCAGCCCGACCGTTTCGTGACGCCGCTCAATGAGCAGAATTGAGAACTGCGCCCTGCGCATCGCCTCCAGGACAAGGGTCTCGTCGGCCCCCTTCGCAACGCCGGCCGACTTGGCGTAACGATCGATCGCCCGTGAGCGCTCCGGCGGAGCCGTGTGGATGGCGAGGTCATAGACGTAGTTCATCTCGTCCATATCATCGAGGATCAGGGTTCTCCCCTGTGCCAGACCCAATCGGCGTGCCTGGCGCAGAAGCGCATCGCCCGACGTGAGATTCAGAACTTCGTGATGATATCGCTTGCTGATTTCTCTGAAGAGACGATAGCGGGCAAGCACCTGGTCGCGGCTTGGCGGCGCGTTGCCGTCGATGAGGGTGCTGTGTTCGCGCAGGGCAAGGGCCATGGAACCCCCAAAGCTTTATCATCAGGCGGCGACGTAGGTGCCGCAACGCTTCCCCGTCCTCCTTAAGCCGAGCGGCTGATTCGCGGAATGACGATAGTGGCGGTTCGGCCGAGTTTCCCCGCTATCGTGCAAGCGGCGGCGCAGGCCGGCGCAGCTTAGCTGATTGGAGCCCAGCGCGCTGTGGCATCATAGTGCCACAGCGAAAGAGTGGTGCCCAACTTCATCAGCCGTGGTGCGCCACTGTACGATTTTGCACGATATCTTGCTGTCCGTCGCCTGGACCAGAAGCATCGCTAATCCGCGAGCCCCAGGACAAACGCCAAAGCTATTCCCAGCCGAGCCATGTCCTGGTTGCCGAGATGCCCGATCTTCTGCCCGATCCGTTCGCGTCGGATGGTGACAGGTTTATCGGCCATCACCTGCGATTTGAGCCGCAATCCATTTTCGGGCTCAGGCTCAATGGTGACGCGAAAATCCGCAGCGTCGGCCAACTCGGAAGTCAGCTGGCAAACCACAACTGAAGCATGATTCTCCGGAAAGGCATCAGTCTGCACGATGACCGCCGGACAGGGCTTACCATAGTCTCCGGCCGCGGCAACGGTCACCAGATCACCGCGTTGCATCTGCATCAAACTCGGAGACCGATTCGATCCATTTCAACGCGTCGCGCTCGCGATCCAGGTCGAGGCCGGCGACCTGCTTCGCCACCCGTCGTCGCACCGCCCGCGAGCGGGGGTCGGCAACGACGAGCCGCAACTCGCGCAGCCCGCGTGCGCGCCGCCGCTGCCGCATCATCTTCATCCTTTCGGCTGCTGCCGCCATGGGGCCTCTCCTGTAACGCGTGACAGTGTAACGCGTTACAGGAGAGAAAAGCAAGAGCTTGGACTTGCAAATCCCAAGCTCGCAGGACGCCTCGGGCGCCCTCGGGCCAAGCCGACAAGGTGCAGCAAGCTCCGCTATTCTGTCGGGCTGCGGGTTGCGCTCGTGCGTTCTATCGCACTTGTCCGTAGCGCCACGGCGAAGCAATAGTGCCCATCTTCATCGGCCGTGGCGCGCCGCCGCCAATCTACGCCAAGGCACGCGGTGGACCGCACAAGGGTCCGCCTTTGCGCTGCCATTCGAAGGTCAGGCCGCCTCCGGGACGTAGTGCAGCACCAGTAGCTCCGCCCGCGGGCAGGGCGCGATCGCGTAGGCGCTACCTTGGTCGTCGCTGAACTCCACGAGCAACGTCTTGTCATCAAGACGTTCGACGACGGTGCCGACCTGCCCGCGTGCAAGCCGCTGCGCAGGAAGGTCCGCCAGCAATGCCACCACGTCCAAGACGGACGGCCTATCGTTCTTTGCGTCCTTCTTCGCCTTCATCACACCACCCATATGGTTCTTACCACAGCACTCTTTCCTTGTCGCCTGACGTTGGCATCGAGGCGCCAATCAGTCGGACGAGGCAACTCAAGGGCCGTGCTCGGGATCGCCTTCAGCCGCGTCTTCGCCCTGCACGCCCACGGGCGCCGATGCGCCGCGGAATCGAATAACGATCGCGATGGTATCGACATCGATCTTGAGCAGATCGAGGTCGCGCGTCATCTCGCGCAATTCCTGACCCTTGCGGGCAATCTCCTCCGAGATGTCGATGGCCATGTTGCGCTCGGTGACGCCGCCCGAGCTACCGACGAACATTTTGGCCCTGATCCATGCCAGCCGCGCCCGATGTGTATCGCGCGCGAACTTCTTTTCCACGAATTGCCGCCGGGCTTCGACATAGGCCGCCAGCACTTCGAGGTCGGACATCTTGTACAAGGCGTCGGCTGAAAGGCTCATGGCATCGGGCTGAGGCTTATTGAGATCATGATAAACTCACCACGCGGACGTGCCGCCCTGCAATTTCGATCAGGGCCTTGTCCCCAGAATATTTGATACGCCGCCACTCTACCAAGCGGAATCTTCACCTGTATCAGGGAGGAATTCCGAACACTCAGGGAGCGGACCATGGCAACGAACGTAGAGTTGAAACGCCCGAGCGACACCGCTCCTCTCATTCGGCGGCGGATCGAGCAACTGCGGAAGTATCTCGGCGATGACGGTTTCGGATTAGAGACGGCGGCCTGAGCTTAGCGAAGGGATGCTGCAATATCAGCGATCGACCTGAACAGGATGAGCGCATCATCCTTTGAGGGAATGAAGCCGCGCCGTCGCCAGAACGCAGCAGCGTCGACATCAACCGCGTTGACAATCAGCGCGCGACCGCCAATGAGGTCTGCGGCCGTGACGCAGCGTTGCAGTGCGTGTTTGAGCAGGCCCGTGCCAATTCCTTTGCCAATCCAGTTCTGATCCGTCGCGAGTTGCCCCAGCAACAGGCAAGGAACGGGATCGGGCGGTTGGCCGGTGCGGATAGACCGCGGCAGTATTGAAGGTATGATTGCCGTTGGCGCGAGACCGTAATAGCCGATCACTCGATTGGCTTTATGGACGACAAGAACGGCGGTAAAGCCCTTTTCCTGGTTGGATAGAGCTCGCGTTTTGAGCCAGCGATCAAGAGACGGCTTGCCACATGAGAACTCGACGAGACCATGGGCCGCCGTCAGAAGTTCGGGGCCGGAGATTGCCAATCCTCAGCTCCCGGTTTTTGAGCCGCCAGCCTCCCATGGCGCCCTGCGCCGGAAGAGTTCAACCATCGCGGGGACCACCACGGCCGGTCCGGATAACGCCGCCATGAACGCCTTGAATCCGGCAGGACTCATCCGAATGGGCGCCGTCTCCATCAACACCTCCTCGGCCGCGCGTACTGCCGCGTCACGCACGAAATCGGTGCGTGAGCGGCCCCGCAGCGCTGCAGCTCGATCAATGATGGCAATGTCAGTTTCGGGCAGCCGCATCGAAAGCGGGTGCTCCTTTCGCTCAACGGCTCGGGTCATCGGGGACCTCCATGCCAGCAATATAAATCTTCGTAGCGCATTTTGCAATACAGTTGTTCGGGGGTCTCCAACCCCGGGCCTTTTAGTTGTGATTACCGTAGCGCTACCGTAAGCGTTACCGTAGGCAGACGACCCCGCACGAGGCACCGACTGACCGCCGGGGGCCTTCTGAAGTTCGACGTTCGGAGGTTGTCACGAGACTCAGCGCGACCAAGCCGCGCTCCTGGGAGTCCTGCTTCAGTTCCATTTCTGACGGAGATCAAAGAAACGCAACGATCAAGTCGGCAGATGCCACGCAATTGCGTTCGGCGGCGCCGCCGGTAAAAAGCTCGACGCCGTTCGGCGCCCTTGGCCTTGCAGGTCGGCAGAACAGGACATTTGCAGCCGGGCGGCCGATATTGTACCTACAAATTTCATCCAGAAAGCTCCGGGAGAGGCGCATGTCCAATACTGCCAAGGCGGCTCGGCGTTACGCGAACTACGTGAACGGACAAGATTGCGAGGGCCGCGACGGGGCTACTTTCGAGTCGATCAATCCGACGACGGGCGCAGCCTTTGGTCAGTTTGTCGAATCGAACGCGAGCGATGTGGATGTGGCCGTGCGCGCAGCCCATGCCGCGTTCGAAGGACCCTGGCGGACGCTGTCTCCGACCCGGCGCGGGCGGTTGATGATGCGCTGGGGTGATCTGATCACGGAGCATGCCGAGCGGATTGCGACCATTGAAACCGAACAGAACGGCAAGCTGTTTGCCGAAATGCGCACGCAAGCCCGCATCGTTCAGGACTGGCTCTATTATTTTGGCGGACTGGCCGACAAGATCGAGGGCCGGGTGGTCCCGCTCGATCGCACCAGCGTCCTCAACTACACGGTACAGGAACCGCTTGGCGTCGTCGCGGCCATCGTGCCGTGGAATTCGCCGACATTCCTCACGATCATGACGGTCGGCCCGGCGCTGGCGGCGGGCAACACCATCGTCATCAAGCCGTCCGAGGTAACGTCGGCATCGGCGTTCGAACTGGTGCGACTTGCGGAAAGAGCCGGCATTCCACCGGGCGTCATCAACGTCGTCACCGGCGGCCGCGCGGCCGGTGAGGCATTGGTGTCGCATCCCATGGTCGCCAAGATATCGTTCACGGGAAGCGATGCGGCCGGACGCGAAATCGCTGCTCGCGCCGGTCAGCGGCTGATCGGATGCACGCTCGAACTCGGCGGCAAAAGCCCAAACATCGTGTTCGACGATGCCGACATCGAGCAGGTCGAAGCCGGCGTGCTGGCCGGCATATTCGCAGCCGCCGGTCAGACCTGCGTGGCGGGTTCGCGCGCGTTTTTCCAGAAGGGCATCTACGATCAGCTGGTGGCGCGACTGGTGGATCGCGCGAAAAATATCCGGCTCGGCGATCCCTTGAAGGCCGACACCCAGATGGGTCCGGTCGCGACCGCCGCGCAGCTATCCAAGGACGAAAAAATGGTTGCCCGGGCAGTCGACGACGGCGCCCGGATTCTGGCCGGCGGCGCGCGGCGCCGTGTCGATGGTTTGGAGGGCGGCTTCTTCTATGCGCCGACCATTCTGGAGGGCGCCAGGAACGACGCGTTCATCATGCAGAACGAAGTGTTCGGACCGGTGCTGTGCGTCACGCCGTTCGAAACAGAAGAAGATGTGCTGAAACTGGCAAACGGCACGCCGTTCGGCCTTGCGGCCGGCGTGTGGACCCGCGACATCCGCCGCGGTCACCTGATGGCGCGGAAACTGCAGGCCGGAACGGTCTGGATCAACACCTATCGCGCTTTGGCCTTCAACTCGCCATTCGGCGGCTTCAAGAACAGCGGCCTTGGCCGGTTGAACGGCGCTGAAGCCATCCAGAGCTTCCTGCAGACCAAGAGCGTATGGTGCGAATTGAGCAACGACGTGCAGGATCCGTTCGTCATCAAGGCCTGAAGCGCGGATGGCGAAAATCAGGGTCGGTCTGGCGGGTTGCGGCTTCGTTTCGGAGCTGCATATGTATGCCTACAGACGCGTCTACGGCGTCGATGTCGAGGTCAGAGCTGTCGCGGCGCGGGGGGACCATGTTTTCGATTTTGCCCGTCGGCACCAGATCCCGGTGGCCTGCCGCACGTTTCGCGATTTGATCTCCGACAGCGAGATCGATGTCGTAGACATCTGCACACCGCCCAATTTGCACGGGCCAATGATCCTCGACGCCATGCAGACCGGCAAGCATGTCATCTGCGAAAAACCGTTCGCGGGCTATTTCGGGCGAGATGGCGACAAGGCCCCGATCGGCAAACACGTGCCGAAAGCGCTGATGTACGAGCGCGTGCTCGAGGAAATGGAAAAGACCTGCGCGGCGATCCGGAAGACCGGCAAGCTCTTCATGTATGCGGAAGACTGGATCTACGCGCCGGCGGTGACCAAGACCGTCGAGATCCTGAAGGCCACCAAAGACAAGATCCTGTTCATGAAGGGGGAAGAGAGTCACAGCGGCTCCCACGCGGCGCACGCCGCGCAATGGCGATGACCGGTGGCGGCTCGCTGATCCGGATGGGGTGCCATCCGCTTTCAGCGGTGCTCTATCTCAAGCAGATCGAGGCGAAAGCACGCGGCGAGGCGATCGGCGTCGCAAGCGTGATCTGCGACGTCGGCAATGTCTCGGCGTGCCTGCGGCCGGACGAGCGCGCTTTCATCAGGGCCAACCCGGTCGACGTCGAGGATTGGGGCACGCTCACCGTCACCTTCTCCGATGGCACCAAGGCGAGTGTGTTTTCCGGTGACATGATCCTGGGTGGCGTGCGCAATCTGATCGAAACCCATACGAGCGGCGGCTCGCTGTTAGCCAATATTACGCCGAACACACACATGATGAGCTACCAGACGAACGAGGAGAAGCTCGCCAGCGTCTATGTCACCGAAAAAATCGACCGGAAGACCGGGTGGCAATATGTCTGCCTCGAAGAGGAATGGACCCGCGGCTATTTGCAGGAAATTCAGGATTTCATGGAATGCGCCGCGACCGGCCGGCAGCCGCTCTCCGATCTCGCGCTGGCCTTTGAGACGATCAAGGTCAACTACGCCGGCTATTGGGCCGCCGAAGACGGCCGTCGCGTTACGTTGTGAGGGCCGGTTTGCGTCGCCGGCAGCGACACCGCGACGCCTGAAACGGTGTCAGCGGGCCAGCCCTCACGAGCACCCTGCCATCTCGTCGAAATGCCGAAGCATCCGTTCCGCATCCGGTTCGGTTGCGCTCAATAGACGAAATGCGTCAACAGCCTGGAACACAGCCATCCCCCCGCCAGACATTATTCGGCAGCCACAGGCCCTGGCGTCGCGCAGCAGCTCCGTCTCCAACGGAAAATAGACAATGTCAGCAACCCACAGATCGGGCGCCAGCAGACTTGGCGGCAGGACCGAGCCGGGGAATTTCGTCATGCCGACGGGCGTCGTGTTGACCACGCCATC
>JBDTKD010000550.1:0-3824 GCA_039935515.1 Bradyrhizobium sp. | reverse complement strand
GGCGCGGCCGTACAGGTTCCGCCGCATTGGCGCGATAAACAGGCCTCTCTCAACTAACCCATGGAGTGATACATGCCAACGACATCAGGATCGGCCAAATGGCAAGGCGGCATCAAGGACGGCAAAGGCGCCATCTCGACCAAGAGCGGCGCGCTGAAGGATTATCCTTATGGCTTCGCAAGCCGCTTCGAAGGCAAGCCCGGCTCGAATCCGGAAGAGCTGATCGGGGCCGCGCACGCCGCCTGCTTTACCATGGCGCTGTCGTTGATCCTCGGCGAAGCCAAGCTCACCGCCGAGCATATGGAAACCAAGGCCGACGTCACGATCGAGAAGGTGGCGGATGGCTTTGCCATCACCTCGGTGCATCTTGCCCTGACGGCGAAGATCCCGGGGGCGGACAAGGCGAAATTCGACCAACTGACCGGCATGGCCAAGGCCGGCTGCCCGGTATCGAAGCTGCTGAATACCAAGATCACGCTCGATGCGACGTTGCTGAGCTGAGCGTTCTCACATCTTCGCGTCGGCGTTCGGGCCGACATAGGCGATGCGCACCATATTGGTCGTGCCGGGCGTGCCGAGCGGCACGCTGGCGACGATGATGACGCGCTGTCCGGCCTTGGCAAAGCCGTCGCGAAACGCGATGGAGCCGGCGCGGTCGACCATGTCGTCCTGGTCGTGGGCATCTTCCGCGACCACGCAATGCACACCCCAGACCGCCGACAGCTTGCGCCCGGTCGCCAGGCTCGGCGTGATCGCCACCACCGGCGGCTTCGGCCGCTCACGCGCCACCCGCAGCGCGGTCGATCCTGAACTGGTCCAGCAGATGATCGCCGACAGGTCGAGCGTTTCGGCGATCTGCCGCGCTGCGTCGGCAATGGCATCGCCGACGGTGGGCTCCGGTTCGGCCCGCTGTGCATTGAGCACGCCGCGATAGGTCGGGTCGCGCTCCACTTCCTCGCCGATCCGGTTCATGGTCGAGACCGCTTCAACCGGAAACTTGCCGGCGGCCGATTCAGCCGACAGCATGATCGCGTCGGCACCTTCATAGACGGCAGTGGCGACGTCCGAGACCTCCGCGCGCGTCGGTACCGGGCTCTGGATCATCGATTCCAGCATCTGGGTGGCGACCACCACCGGCTTGCCGGCGCGCCGTGCCATCCGCGTCATCTGCTTCTGCAAGGAAGGCACCCGCTCCAGCGGCAATTCGACGCCGAGATCGCCGCGCGCCACCATCAGGGCGTCGGAGGCTTCGATGATTTCCGGAAGGCGGTCGATCGCCTGCGGCTTTTCGATCTTGGCCATCACGGCGGCGCGGCCGCGGATCAGTTTCTTGGCCTCGATGACGTCCTCGGCGCGCTGCACGAAGGAAAGCGCGATCCAGTCGACGCCGGTGACCAGCGCCGCTTCGAGGTCGGCACGATCCTTCGGCGTCATGGCGGAGACCGGCAGGTCGGTGTCGGGCAGGCTGACGCCCTTGCGGTCCGACATCTTGCCGCCGATCACGACCCGGGTCACGGCGCGCTGGGGCGAGGTCTCCTCGGCGATCAGGCGCACCTTGCCGTCGTCGAGCAGCAGCGCATCGCCCGGCCTCAGCGCGGCGAGAATTTCCGGATGCGGGAGCTGGACGCGGGTGTTGTCGCCGGGCGCCTTGTCGGAATCGAGTACGAAGCTTTCGCCGTTCTTGAGCTGGATCGCGCCCTCCGCGAACGAACCGAGCCGCAGCTTCGGTCCCTGAAGATCGACCAGAATCCCGATCGGCCGGCCGTAGCTCGACTCGACATTGCGAATGGTTTTGACCAGCTCGCGCATCTTGTCGTGCGAGGTATGGCTCATATTGATGCGGAAGACGTCGGCGCCGGCCTCGAACAGGCGTCTGATCATGGCGCTGTCGGAGGAGGCGGGCCCCAGCGTTGCAAGGATCTTGATACGGCGCAGGCGTCTCATGGTTTGCTTCCGGGCGCCGCGGCTGGCGGCGGACCAGACGTGCCCGGAGGCGTTCCGCTCGGTGCACTGGACACGCCCGGAATGCCGGCAGGTGCGTTCGGGTTGACCGTCCCCGGGATTCCCGGCACGCGCTGCGCAGGTTGCTGTTCGGCGGATTCAGTCAATTGTACGGTCCAGGCGCGCTGCTCGCCGGTATCGACCTCGAAGAAACCGGTGCGGTCAAAGCCGCGCGCGAGACAATTTTCGGTACCCTTGATGGTGAATTCCTTGTCCCGCGAACACATGAAGGCCTGCCCCGACCACTCGCCGCCCCGGTCGTAATCGAGCGCATAGATGTAATAATACCGGGCGACCAGGGTGCCGCGCAGCAGCGTCTCGCAGGCGCGCGACGACACGTTCCACCAGCCCTCGGTGGTCCAGCCTTCGGCGTCCTTGTAGCCCAAGGCGACGCCGACCCGGCTCGAGGTGTTGTTGCAGAGGCGGAAATCCGCGGCAGCCGAACTGCTCCACAAACAGGCCATAGCCAGCGCCAGCATCGGCATCAAACCGGCGGCGACACGAGCAAACGGACGGGCGCGATGGGGATTTTCAGCAGTCATTCAATGAAGCTATATCAGTTCTTTGACGATTTCGCGTGGGCCGGTGGCGGCTGTCAACCGCCGAAGCGGCGTTTTGGCGCCGCGGGCTGCCGAATTCCGGCTTTATGAGCCTCCTGTTTGGGCTGCGATATGGCAAAATCTGTGACGGCTCCCACCTAATACTCAATACCTGCCAAGCAACGGTGAGACAACGGTCATGACCACGGATCACAAAACCACGACGGAACTCGAAGCGGCGGTGTTTCGGCGCCTTGTCGAACATTTGCGCGCCCGCAACGATGTCCAGAACATCGACCTGATGAACCTGGCCGGCTTCTGCCGCAACTGTTTGTCCAACTGGCTCAAGGAAGAGGCCGACGCCAGCGGGACGCCGATAAGCAAGGACGAAAGCCGCGAGGCAATCTACGGCATGCCCTATGAGACCTGGAAGTCGACCCATCAGGGCAGCGCCAGTCCCGAGCAACTGGCGGCGATGAAAAAGTCCGAGAGCGGGCACTGAACCTTCCGTCCGGCTACGAAATCCCTGAAGCTGAGCTTTCTCCTGTGGGCGCGCTGTGGATGAGCGCGATGTTTCCTTGACGTCAGCGGCCGCAGTCTTGAGGGTCATTTCCGGGCCGGCTGCGCGCGGGAAGCGCGTTTCGCTTGTCCTCACCTGCAACCTTCAGTTCATCAGGAGTACTCGATGGCCACCCCTGCCGCTGCCGTCAAGGAAGCGCCCGCGACGCGATTTGCCAAGGACCAGCTCAAGGCCATCATCGAGCGCATCGAGCGGCTGGAAGAAGAAAAGAAGACGATCTCGGACGACATCCGCGACGTCTACGCCGAAGCCAAAGGCAACGGCTTCGACGTCAAGGCGCTGCGCACCATCGTGCGCCTGCGCAAGCAGGACGCCAACGAGCGCGCCGAGCAGGAAACCATCCTGGAAACCTACATGCAGGCGCTCGGGATGCTGTGAAGTCGGCGAGCGGTGTACGCGGGTCTCACTGCCGTCCATCTTCAACGGATATCCAGAATGCAGGTGGAATGCCGGGTCAGGCCCGGCGTGGACCGTCTTGCCTCAATGCAGCGATGCGGTCCGCACCACGAACGATGTGGTCGTCAGCGTCGCGGTGGCCGATCCGGTGAACCGGTCGCACTGCAGCCCCATCTGCGGATCATCCGAGAAGCTCATCGCCACGGCAGATGGCGGCTTAACGAAATAGGCGCGCATCAGCGTCATGTCGGTATCGCCCAGCACAGTCGAAGCCATCGACAGGCTGGCGCTCGGCGCGAGGATCATGG
>JBDTKD010000549.1:0-3283 GCA_039935515.1 Bradyrhizobium sp. | reverse complement strand
GGGGCTGACAATGGCTGAGTTCGACGTTGATCTGTTCGTGATCGGAGGCGGTTCCGGCGGGGTGCGCGCAGCCCGCATCGCCGCCGGATATGGCGCCCGGGTCGTGGTCGCCGAAGAGTACCGGATGGGCGGTACCTGCGTGATCCGCGGCTGCGTGCCGAAAAAGCTGTTCGTGCTCGGATCGCACGTCCATCAGGAGATCGAGGATGCCGCCGGCTTTGGCTGGTCGATTCCCTCGGTCACCTTCAACTGGCCGACGCTGGTCGCCAACAAGGACAAGGAGATCGCGCGGCTCGAGGGCATCTACACCTCCAACGTCGAAAAGTCCGGCGCGCGCATTGTCAAGGCCCGCGCCGTTCTTGAGGACGCCCACACGCTTCGCCTCGGCAATGGCGACACGATCAGGGCGAAACACATCCTGATCGCGACCGGAAGCACGCCGAACCACGGCGGGGCGATTCCCGGTATCGAGCACGTGATTTCTTCGGACCAGGCGTTTCACCTGCCGGAATTGCCGAAGCGCGTCGTGATCCAGGGCGGCGGCTATATCGCGCTGGAGTTTGCCGGCATTTTTGCCGGCTTCGGCGCCGATGTGACGGTGATCTATCGCGGCGACAATATCTTGCGCGGCTTCGACGAGGACGTCCGTGTCCATGTGCGCGCGGAGATGGAAAAGCAGGGCATCACCATTCTCACCGGCTGTACCGTCAACAGGATCGACAGGCATCGCCAGGAATTCACGACACATCTGTCGAATGGGTCGAGCATCGCGTCCGATCTCGTGATGTTCGCGATCGGACGGCATCCGAACGTCGCCAAGATGGGTCTTGAGAAAGCCGGAGTCGCCATCAATCCGAAGAATGGCGGTATCGCGGTCGACGGCTGGTCAAGGACGTCGGTGCCGAATATCTACGCGATCGGCGACGTCACCCATCGGATCAACCTCACGCCGGTCGCGATCCGCGAAGGCCACGCGTTTGCCGATACCGTGTTCGGCAAGCGGCCGGTCGAGGTCGATCACTCGAACATTCCGACCGCGGTGTTTTCCCAGCCCGAGGTCGGTACGGTCGGCCTGACCGAGGCCGAGGCGCGCGCGCAATTCAGCATGGTCGATATCTACAAGACCGATTTCCGGCCGATCAAGTCGACGATGTCGGTCCGCGATACGCGCATCCTGATGAAACTGGTCGTCGACGGCACCACCGACCGCGTCGTCGGCTGCCATATCGTCGGCGATGCGGCGGCCGAGATCGTCCAGGTCCTCGGCATCGCGGTCAAGATGAAGGCGACCAAGGCCGATTTCGATGCAACCTTCGCGTTGCACCCCACGGCTGCCGAGGAACTCGTGACCATGCGAACCCCGACCGCACGCCATGTGCGTCAGGCCGCGGAATAGTTTCGTCATTCGGGGCGCGCTTCGCGCATGCACAGCAATGACAGGGAGAATTTGTAGCCCGGATGGAGCGCAGCGAAATCCGGGGCCGCCCCATCCGCGTCGCGATTCCCGGATTGCGCTGCGCTCGATCCGGGCTACGGCGGTCATTGCCAGGAGCGTAGCGATGAAGCAATCCAACAATCTCATTTCGCCCATGCGAATTCGGCTTTGGCTGCAAGGGCTTGTCGCGGAGGCCAGAAATCCGATGGCGGTCCGTCATCAGCCTGTGTATAAACCGGCCCTTCGCTGCCTGCGATAAGTAGCGGTTTTTGCTCAGGAGTTGACGTCATGTCCGAGCGATGGACACCCGACAGCTGGCGCGCCCGGCCGGTTCTGCAAGTGCCCGATTATCCCAACGCCAAGGCCCTGGCCGACGTCGAGGCGCAGCTTGCCACGTTTCCGCCGCTGGTATTTGCAGGTGAGGCCCGCAACCTGAAAAAGGCGCTTGCGCGCGTAGCCGCAGGCGAGGCCTTCCTGCTCCAAGGTGGTGACTGTGCCGAAAGCTTCGCCGAGCATGGCGCCAACAACATCAGGGATTTCTTCCGGGTGCTGCTGCAGATGGCGGTGGTGCTGACCTATGCCGGCGCGCTGCCGGTGGTGAAGGTCGGCCGCATTGCCGGGCAGTTCGCCAAGCCACGCTCCTCGCCGGTGGAGAAGATCGACGGCGTCGAACTGCCGAGCTACCGCGGCGACATCGTCAACGACATCGCCTTCACGGCGCAGTCGCGCGTACCCGATCCGCAGCGTCAGTTGATGGCATATCGCCAGTCGGCAGCCACGCTCAATCTGCTGCGCGCGTTTGCCACCGGCGGCTTTGCCAATCTCGGCAGCGTGCATCAGTGGATGCTTGGCTTCATCAAGGATTCCCAGCAGTCGCGGCGTTACAAGGAACTGGCAGACCGCATCTCGGACGCGCTGAATTTCATGCGTGCCTGCGGCCTCGATCTCGAAAGCCATCCCGAATTGCGCGCCACCGATTTCTACACCAGCCACGAGGCGCTCCTGCTCGGCTACGAACAGGCCATGACGCGGGTCGATTCGACGACCGGCGACTGGTACGCGACCTCGGGTCACATGATCTGGATCGGCGATCGCACCCGGCAGCTCGACCACGGCCATGTCGAGTATTTCCGCGGTATCAGGAATCCGATCGGACTGAAATGCGGTCCGTCGCTCAAGCCGGACGAATTGCTGCGGCTGATCGACGTGCTCAATCCGGACAATGAACCGGGACGGCTGACGCTGATCAATCGCTTCGGCTCCGACAAGGTCGGCGATTACCTGCCGCAGTTGATCCGCACAGTGCAGCGCGAAGGCAAGGTGGTGGTCTGGTCCTGCGATCCGATGCACGGCAATACCGTCAGTTCGACCAGCGGCTACAAGACCCGTCCGTTCGACCGGATCCTGTCGGAGGTGAAGTCGTTCTTCACCATCCACGCGGCGGAGGGCACCCATGCCGGCGGCGTGCATCTGGAGATGACCGGGCAGGACGTGACCGAATGCATCGGCGGCGCGCGCGCCATCACCGACGAGGACCTCAACGACCGCTATCACACGGTCTGCGATCCCCGTCTCAATGCCGAACAATCCATCGACATGGCTTTCCTGATCGCCGAACTGCTGAAGCAGGATCGCGTCGGTAAGGAAAAGCCGATGCCGGCCGCAGCGGGACTTTGATTTGCTGCGAATCTGGCGGGCCACGGTCAACACGCGTAACGGATTAGCCTTTGCGATCCGGTCGGAGCAGGCTGTCCGCGAGGAACTGTTTGCGCTGGCGTTGTCGCTGCCGCTGGCCTGGCTGGTCGGCGCCACGACGATGCGCCGGTTCGAACTGGTCGCGGCGGTGGC
>JBDTKD010000548.1:0-4404 GCA_039935515.1 Bradyrhizobium sp. | reverse complement strand
GTGCGCATTGGCCGGCGGCCTTGCAGGCGGTTCTGCCTCGGAAGCATCGCTGTGGCGCGGAAACGACAACATAGCGGCGAAGCTTGCGCCTATGGCGAGAAGCGAGCGGCGGTGAATTTTGCGTCGTCGAATGGAGAGCATTGATATCATCCTTTCATTGAAACGAGGCAGCGCCCTTGCCGGGCACGCTCTTGCACCAACTCGTCGGTCGGAACACCTTTCGCACGTCAGATGTCGACACGCGCCCATCTGCCGACCTCAGCACTTCTTCTCAACCAACCGTCCGATTTCATCCAGGTTCGAAAACACGATCGACGCCCTGTCCCCCTGCATACCGCCGGGCACCAGAGCCGGCTTTCCGGCCCGCGGGCCGTTTGCACTGGTGTCGATTTTCAAGCGCAGGTTCATCTCCCAGAACGGGCGCTGCTTTCCGTCCGCGGTCGTTATGAAGAATGTGTCCTGACAAAACCGGATGCCTGTTACCTGCTCCTCGGGAGCGGCGTTCGCCAACGGTTCCGGTGCTTGCCCGCGCGCCATTTCGGCGTCGACCAGTCCTTGCGCCACCACCTTGGTGGCGCCGCCCGGCGCCATCGCGACCTTGAGAAAAGCGATAAGGTCGCCGCGCACTTTTCCGTCTCCAATGCCGCGGAAGGTCATGTAGGTGCCGGGAACAAATGCCTTGGGGTCGGTCAGCCAAGCATTCAGCGAGGTCTCGTCCCAGAGAAGGCCCTGCTCGCCGAGCGCGCCGGAATATCTCACGAAGTCTTTTACCGAAGCGGCTTTCTTTCCCCACAAGCCTGCCAGGCTCGGGCCGGTGAGATTCAAATCGGGTTCAAGAGAATGGCATGCGGCACACGCACCGTAGATTTTTGCACCACGTTGCGGATTGCCATCCGCATGGGCCGGGTGGAATGCTGCCGACATCGAAACCGCAGCGACGACAACAAGGTAATGTTGGTGGTTCATCAAGCAGCTCCAGCTAAGGCGGTGCATCGGGCCGCCATCATACCGACCGTCCGGTCGATCGAAGATTCGGCAATGAAGCATCCCGTCGCCGGGCTTGTCGGTGACGAGTGAAAATCATCGATCGGCGCGGCTGCGCTGCGGGCCGCCGGTGCCGAGCGGAAACGGGCTTCCAAAAGCACGACATTCCGACAAAGAGCGATCGGAGATCTATTGCCAAAGCGACAGGAAGAGGACATGTGCAGCCGTCCAGCATTACGAGCGAATCGCATGCGATTCTTGACAACCGCATGCATTTCGGCGCCGAGCGTGCACACGATGCGTCAGGCATCGCGCGCAGCCGAGAAACACGTCGCTCGATGGCGGCGTGCCTAGCTCTGGAAGGCTGGTCTGGGAGGATATGGATCCGGGACGACGGCGCGCCCGGCCAAAACACGTGTATCATAAATTGGGAGACGATGGATCAACAGGGGTTCAAATACGGCGCCACCAGCACCTGGAAACACATTCAACCCGCTGCAAAACATGGCCGAACATATGCCATTCATACCGGTTTTTGCTGCACCGCAATCGTCGCATTTGCCAGGCGCGCCCATATCGCTTGTTGCCGCCAACAACATCTTCGCGCCCATGGATGCGGCATGCACGCTGTTCAAAACCGGCCCTAGCGCAAGCGCCAGTGTCAGCAGGACAGCAGATATCCGACGAGTCATCCCGCGCATCATGCGGCAAACCTAGCCGCTAGCGGAACGCAGCGCCAGCCCCGCGTCGCACCCGGGGGAGATTGCCAGTCAATTCTAGTTGAGTAGCCCGCAGTTTAGTTACGCTGGAAGGACGCGCCGCTTCGGGCGACGTCCCAGGATTGATCCATTCGATGCGGCAGAAGTGCAAAATCAGCAAATGGTGGCCAATCTTGAAAGCGGCGAACGTCCGTTCCGAGTAACTTCCGTTTGTTATCCGCGAACTACTCGACGGCAAAAGGCTCTCTCACAACCGTCGCAGCGCGATACCCCTTCGGAAGCCCACAAGGCGCGTTTTTCGCAGGGGCTGGTTTTGCGTCGGCCGCACTCGCGGGCTTATCGATATTGCATGGCAAATCAACGGGAAGCCCGTTGCTGGAGGCCGTCGACCTCGAAGGTTCGAACCGAAGGAGCGGTGACGTCGCTGACCGGACGTGAACTGTATTAGCTTGCTTTATCAGATTGATTGCGGATCATCCGCCGATCCAACGCAACGCAGGTTCAAATTTTCTATCTTGCTGTGCCGCTGCAGCTGCGGAGGTGTAGCGGTCCAAGTCAATTCCACCAGCATCATCCATCCTTAGACGGGCAGCAGCTTATGTTTTGAATTGGTGGGCACGGTATCGACCCATAGGAGCAGAACACACAACAATCGCCGGCCTTCGCTTTGAGACGCTGCCGGCAACCTTTGCAATCATAGAAATACTGGCAGGCATCGGTAGGCATGGTTTCGGTCGCCTGATGGCCGCACATCGGACAGGTCAGCGTCGACACTAGCTGCACAAAGCTTCTCCTATTTGCAGCGGTCGACCTCGCTTCGAAAAACGCTGAACTAGAATATCTGTTGCGATCCCCAGGGTGTTGCATGTTCGTGTCGTCTGGTGCTGACGAGTTGAAACACAGAACCGAGTGTTCGCCCAAGGGACGCGCCATCGTATCGCATAACAGGGAGGCCGCTGCACCGTTCGGGGCCGTCCAGCGCGAAGGTGGCAATGATGGCATACCCTCCGACCTTCAGGCCCCGCTCAAGGCGCGCGACATAAGCAGCACGGTCATTCTCCTCGGTGAGGAAGTGGAACGCCGCCCGATCATGCCAGATGTCGTACTTCTTAAGTGGCTCCCAAACCGTGACGTCCGCTACCACCCAATGAACTCCCGCGGCGCGGGTTCCAAGCCGGCCTTTGGCGGCCTCCAGAGCAGCCTCGGATAGATCGAGAACGGTGACATCCTGAAATCCCTTATTAATGAGATTGTCCACCAGACGTGAAGCCCCGCCACCGATGTCGATAATAGCTGAGGCGGCGATCGCGCCGACCTGTGCAATTATTTCAAGCGAGGGAGCCGGGTTTTCCTGAAACCAGCTAACTTCGTTCTCGCCCTTCTTGGTGTAAACGTTATCCCAATGGGCCTGACGACTTTCACTGTCCATGGTTTCCTCCTCGTCGTTCCAAGGTCTTATCAGCACATGGCTATTCCTCCCATCCTAGACAACAAACACGCGGCCCTGCCGTCTGTGTTCGCTCCGGCAGCTCTCCTGCGTGAGGCGCGCCGGCAGAAGGGGCTTGCTACGTCGGAGGTGCCCGAGGTCTGCATTTTAGACCCGGATGGGGACTTGGTGCGCCGCCTGCGCCAGACTGGGGCGGCGAAGCCATTCGCGGGCTGGCCCTGTTATCACACGGAACTCGACACATTCGACCTCGCCGGTCACCAAGTCGGGATTGTCGGTCGGGCAGTTGGCGCCTCCTTTGCCGTCCTTGTAGCTGAGGAGTTGTTTGCCAGTGGGTGCCGGCTGCTGGTCAGCCTCACCTCGGCAGGACAAATCGTCCCTGCCGGGTTGACGCCTTATTTTGTCGTGATCGACCGCTCACTGCGGGATGAGGGGACAAGCTATCATTATGCGCCTCCGTCCGAGTTCGCCGATGCTGATCCGAACCTCGTGAGTAGGGCAGCCACTGCGCTGGCACAAAGCGGCCTACACAGCGTAGTGGGAGCAAGTTGGACCACGGACGCCCCCTTTCGGGAGACCGCCCAAGCCATCGACGCGGCGCGTAGCAAGGGCATCCTCACGGTCGAGATGGAAGCCGCGGCGCTGTACGCATTCGCTCGCGCCACAGGCGTACAGGTACTTTGCCTCGCCCATGTTACCAACACGATGGGACAGGCAGGGGATGATTTCGAGAAGGGTGAAGCGGACGGCACCCGGGATGCGCTGGCCGCTCTTGAAGCAGTAGTCGAGGGTCTGATCTCACAGAAAGGTTGATTTGTTTTACAACAATCGCACGCTCGCCCGCAACGGACGTTGCTATCGTCGCTGAGGTTCTACCTTTTCAAATTGCTACCGGTACCCCCTGCTACTCCGCACCATCCGGCAACAGAACAATCCGCGTGCCCGATCTGTCGACCGCAAACCACTTTTGTGCGGCGGCGTGTCTCATCCCAATCGAATATTCCGCCACGCTGCCGCCGGCGTCGGTGAATGCGGTGTTGGTCGCGCCCGTGTAGGCATAGCGCAACCCGCTCTCAGCGATTGATGCGCGCACGATGTCGTGCAGCTTGCGCGCCGCGGCGTCCGGGTTAGCGAACGGCCTGTCACCGACGAATTTCATGCGGCAGCCTTGTCTTCCTTGTCCACACCGCGCGCCACGATCTTCAACGCATCATCCGGCAACGGCCGTTGCAACGCATTCGCCTCATCCCACGG
>JBDTKD010000547.1:0-6900 GCA_039935515.1 Bradyrhizobium sp. | reverse complement strand
TCCGGCGTGTCCGCGCTGGTGTTGACGCTGGCGCTGTACCGGCTGGGCGTGCGTGACAGTGCGCTTTATGACGGCTCGTGGGCCGAATGGGGCCTGCCCGGCGGGCCTCCGGTCGCCACCGGGCCAGCCTGACCGGCAGCGTTGCCGCGCACGCCCAGCCGGTACAGCGCCAGCGTCAAGACCAGCGCGGACACGCCGGAGCCGCAGGTCGTCACGATCGGCTTCGTCATGTCGACGCCGGCGGCGGTGAAGGCGCGCCGCAAATCTCCCAGTGGTTTCATCGCGCCGGTAGCCGCGTCGAACAGCTGGGCGTAGGGCACATTGCGGCTGCCGGGAATGTGACCGGAGCGGCGGCCCGGCCAGGGCTCGGCCACCGTGCCCTCGAAACGCGGCTGCGGACGCGCGTCGACCAGTTGCTCGGCACGGGTTTCGAGATTGCCCAGCAATTGCTCCTTGCTGCGGACATAGCGCGGATCGAGCCTCGCCTGGAATTTTCCGCTGCTGGGCGTGACCTTGCCGGAATGGGTGGGACGGCCCTCGCGCAGCCATTTCTTCAATCCGCCGTCCAGCACCTTCACATCGCGATGGCCGAACGACAGCAACATCCACCATGCCCGCGGCGCCGCGACCCAGCCGCCGGAATCATAGGCGACCACCGTGTCGCCGGAGGAAATGCCGAGCTCAGAAACGTCGCGCGCGAACTGGTCGGCGCTCGGATACATATGCGGCCGTGCGTCGCTGTGATCGGAGATCGAATTCACATCGAAGAACACCGCGCCGGGAATATGCGCGCCGAGATAATCGTCCGATGGCAGCGGCAGGACCCCGGGCATCTTGTAGGATGCATCGATGATCTTGACCCTGGGATCGTCGATATGCGCGGCAAGCCAGTCGGTGGAGACCAGCGGATCGTCGGTGGAGGATGTCATGGCGCGGATCTCCGGCGTTTCTCAATCGTCATTGCCGGACTTGATCCGGCAATCCATCTTCTTGAAAATGATGGACACGCGGGTCAAGCCCGCGTGTGACGAAATCTTACCCCTTCGGCTTCTTCGGCTCGTACTTCTCGACCGGTCCGCCAGCATCGCGCCATGCGGCGAAACCGCCGCCCATATGGGCGACCGGCTTCAGTCCCATGTCCTGCGCGGTTTTGGCCGCCAGCGCCGAGCGCAACCCCCCGGCGCAATGAAAGATGAACTTCTTGTCGCTCTGGAAGATCGGCTTTGCGTAGGGACTCGCCGGGTCGATCCAGAATTCCAGCATGCCGCGGGTACAGGAGAACGCGCTGGGAATGCGGCCATCGCGCTCGATCTCGCGCGGATCGCGGATGTCGACGATCACGACGTCGTCGCTTTGCGCGGCCTTGATGGCGTCGGCGGCGCTGACCGTCTCGATCTCCGCATTGGCCTCGTCGATCAGCGCCTTGATGCCGCGATGGATGGTCTGGGTCATGTTTCCTTCCTCGCTACGACAGGACTTCTACCGCACCAGCTCCTTCATCGCGCCTTCCAGCCCCTCGATCGTGATCGGAAACATGCGCTGCGAAAACAGCCGGCGGATGATGGTGGTCGATTCCGAATAATCCCAGTGCCGCTGCGCTACCGGGTTGAGCCACACCGCATGCGGATAGGTGCGCGTGATGCGTTCGAGCCAGACCGATCCCGCTTCTTCATTGACGTGCTCGACCGAGCCGCCGGGCACCATGATTTCGTAAGGCGACATCGAGGCGTCGCCGACAAACACCATCTTGTAGTCGTGCGGATATTTGTGCAGCACGTCCCAGGTCGGCGTGCGGTCGGTAAAGCGCCGGCGGTTCTGCTTCCACACCCCTTCATAGAGGCAGTTGTGGAAGTAGAAGTATTCCATGTGCTTGAATTCGGTCCTGGCCGCTGAAAACAGTTCCTCGACCTGTTCGATGTGCGAATCCATCGAGCCGCCGATGTCGAAGAACACCAGCACCTTGACCGCGTTGCGCCGCTCCGGGCGCATATGCACATCGAGGTAGCCGTGGTTGGCGGTCTCCCTGATCGTGGTGTCGAGATCGAGCTCGTCGGGCGCGCCGGTGCGGGCGAATTTGCGCAGCCGTCGCAGCGCGATCTTGATGTTGCGAATGCCGAGCTCGACATTGCCGTCGAGATCCTTGAACTCGCGACGGTCCCACACTTTCACCGCGCGGAAATTGCGATTCTTCTCCTGGCCGATCCGGATTCCTTCGGGGTTGTAACCTTCCGCGCCGAACGGCGAGGTGCCGGCCGTACCGATCCACTTGCTGCCGCCTTGATGGCGGCCCTTCTGCTCCTTCAGGCGCTGGCGCAGGGTCTCCATGAGCTTGTCCCAGCCCATCGCCTCGATCTGCTTCTTCTCTTCCTCGGTGAGGTATTTTTCAGCCAGCTTCTTCAGCCATTCAGCCGGGATATCCGCCTTCTCCATGGCATCGAGCAGGCTCTCCAGCCCCTTGAACACGGTACCGAACACGCGGTCGAACTTGTCGAGATTGCGCTCGTCCTTTACCAGCGAGGCGCGCGACAGATAATAGAAATTCTCCACCGTCTGCTCGGCGAGGTCGGCGTCGAGCGTCTCCAGCAGCGTCAGATATTCGCGCAGGCTGACCGGGACCTGGGCGTCGCGCAGCGACGTGAAGAATTGCAAGAACATAGGCTACAGATTGCCCGCCGGACCTCGAACGTCAAGAGCTTCCGCGCCGCCGCAAGGCCTAGACCTGTGGGGTTTTTCATCTAGAATTGAGCCATAAAGGCAATATCCCCGCAATGACCACCAATCCGGTCCTGGGACGTTTTCTGTCGTCCCAGGCAGGTCGAGCCGCGCTCGGCACGCAAGAACAAACAACGAGGCAAATACTCGATGAAATTTACCGGCACCAAGGACTACGTCGCCACCGACGACCTCAAGATCGCGGTCAACGCCTCGATCGTGCTCGAGCGCCCACTGTTGATCAAGGGCGAGCCCGGCACCGGCAAGACGGTGCTCGCCGAGGAAGTGGCGAAGGCGATCGGTGCGCCGTTGCTGACCTGGCACATCAAGTCCACCACCAAGGCGCAGCAGGGTCTTTACGAGTACGACGCGGTATCAAGGCTGCGCGACAGCCAGCTTGGCGATGCCCGCGTTTCCGACATCTCGAACTACATCAAGCGCGGCAAATTGTGGGAGGCCTTCACGGCGGAGCGACGGCCGGTGCTGCTGATCGACGAAATCGACAAGGCGGACATCGAATTTCCCAACGATCTGCTGCTCGAGCTCGATCGCATGGAATTCTTCGTCTACGAGACCGGCGAGAACATCAAGGCGAAGCTGCGCCCGATCGTGATGATCACCTCGAACAACGAAAAGGAATTGCCGGACGCATTCCTGCGCCGCTGCTTTTTCCATTATATCAAGTTCCCCGACGTCGACACCATGAACCGGATCGTCGATGTGCATTTCCCGAGCATCAAGAGACGGCTGGTGGAAGAGGCTCTGCGGATCTTCTTCGAGGTTCGGGCAGTCCCGGGGCTGAAGAAGAAGCCTTCGACGTCGGAGCTTTTGGACTGGCTCAAGCTGCTGCTGAACGAAGACATCACGCCCGAAATGCTCAGGGAGCGCGATCCGCGCAAGCTGATCCCGCCGCTGCACGGCGCGCTCCTGAAAAACGAGCAGGACGTGCATTTGTTCGAACGGCTGGCGTTCCTGAGCCGCCGGGAAGTGTAGAAGCGCGAACCGGCTCCGACGCGGACAACCCTACTGAAGAGATCGACCCGATGAACGTTCAAACCCAGATCCGCCCCGCATCGTCAGGCCTGACCGAGCATTTTGACGTCGTCATCGCCGGCGCCGGTATCTCGGGGGTGGGCGCCGCCTACCATCTGACCCGGCAGTGTCCGGGGACGAGTTTTGTCGTGCTCGAAACCCAGAAGAGCTTTGGCGGGACCTGGCGGACGCACCGTTATCCCGGCATCCGCTCCGACAGCGACCTTCATACCTTCGGCTACCGCTTCAAGCCGTGGACCAGCGCGCCGATCGCGACGGCGGCGGAGATTCTCAAATATATGGGCGAGGTGATCGAGGAAAACGATCTCGGCCGCCATATCCGCTATCAGCAAAGGATCTGCTCGGCGAGCTGGTCGAGCCAGCAAAACCTCTGGACCATCGAAGCCGTCCGGGCGGACACCGGCGAGGCCCATCGCTTCACCGCCAACTTCTTCTGGATGTGCCAGGGCTATTATCGCCATGCCGATGGCTATACGCCCGAATGGATCGACATGGCGGCTTTCAACGGCCCGATCATTCATCCGCAGAATTGGCCTGACGATCTCGACTACAAGGACAAGCGCGTCGTCGTCATCGGCTCCGGCGCTACCGCGGCGACACTGATCCCGGCGATGGCCAGGGATTGCGCTCATGTCACCATGCTGCAGCGCTCGCCGACCTATTTCAGGACCGGACGCAATGCGATCGAGATCACCGAAGCGCTGCGCCAGTTGCAGGTCGACGAGACCTGGATCCACGAGATCACGCGCCGCAAGATCCTGTTCGATCAGGATGCGTTTACCCGCAAGACCTTCGAACAGCCCGAGGCCGCCAAGAAGGATCTGCTGTCCGCGGTCGAGGCCTATCTCGGACCCGACTACGACATCGCGACCCACTTCACGCCGAGTTACCGGCCGTGGCGACAGCGCATCGCCTTCATTCCGGACGGCGACCTGTTCGAGGCCATCAAGTCCGGCAAGGCCTCGGTGGTCACCGACGAGATCGACCGCTTTACCGGGCGCGGCATTCTGCTGAAATCCGGCAAGACGCTGGAAGCCGACATCATCATCACCGCGACCGGCTTCCACCTCAGCGCCACCGGAGACATCGAATTCAGGATCGATGGCAAGCCGCTCGATTTCGCCGACACCGTGACCTATCGCGGCATGATGTTTACCGGCGTGCCCAATCTCGTCTGGGTGTTCGGATATTTCCGCGCGAGCTGGACGCTGCGGGTCGATCTGGTCGCCGACTTCGTGTGCCGGCTGCTCAACCACATGAAGCAAACCGGCGCCAAGAAGGTCACGCCGGCACTGCGTCCGGAAGACCACAATATGCCGCTGCTGCCGTGGATCGATCCGGAGAACTTCAACCCCGGCTACATGATGCGCGGCATGCACCTGTTGCCGAAGCGCGGCGACAAGCCCGAATGGCAGCACAACCAGGACTATTGGGCCGAAAAGGACGAATTTCCGGCCATCGACCTCGGCGATCCCGCCTTCGTCTACGAATAGACCGGCGGTACCCCGACGATCAGTCCAGCGGCGCCAGCGCGTGCCGGAGCTGTTCGCTCGATATCTGCATCAATCCGGCGAACGGCTGGCCCAGATCGGCGACCAGGAACAGCGAACTCGACACCGACAGTGCAAAGATCAGCAACGCCGCTCCGACCACGATGCCCGGCTCGACGAACAGGCTGAAACTGGTGAAGATCACCGTCAGCCAGAAAACCAGCGTCAGCAGAAATGGCGTCATGATCGGGGTGTCGACATCGGCAAACATCAGCAGCCGCGCGTCGGCGATGTCGCTGCTTGCCCGCAGAATGCGAAGCTTGAGCGCGCGCTGCTCGTCGTCCGCGGTCGGCAACGCCTCGATCGCATGATAAATCTGCTCGGCGGCCGAAGTCGGCGTAAACGCGGTATCTTGTGACGCCCGCGTCGCCTTCTCACGCCATATGCGATCGAGCGCCTCGGGAACGGCCTGCCGCATCAGCTTGCGCACCCCGATCGCCTCCGGGCCGTACTGCGCGAGCAGTTGATCGGCCAAAATAACATGGGAGGCAAATTGCTGGAAGTGCGCGTCCTGGGTGTCGTAGGAGGTCTTGGCGGAGGCGATCATCAGGCTGATCAGCACCGCCGCCAGCGTTGCCAAGAGGCCGGCGCCGAGCCGGACGACCTCCTTCGTCTCCTGCTTGAGATGGGGCGCAGGCAGGCGGGTGCGCAGCGTCATCCCGAGCGCGATGCCGACGGTGGTCGATGCGAACGAGGTCAGAAAAACCCAGCCGGATGTCACAACTGCCCCCCGCAATCGGTGACTTTCAAAACCACCTCCTGTGCAAGGTAGTTCGATTTGTCGAATTGGCGCAACGCCCTCGCCGTCAATGGCCCGACGCGCTGCGGCCACGGATCAGGTCGGAGGCCTTGTCGGCGATCATCATGGTCGAGGCATTGAGGTTGGCCGAGATCATCCGCGGCATGATCGAGGCGTCGATCACGCGCAGGCCCTGCAGCCCGTGCACGCGGAGCTGATCGTCGACCACCGCCCAGGTGCTGGCGGCCGGCCCCATGCGGCAGGTGCAGCCGGGATGGAACGTGGTGGTGCCGCGCTGGGTCGCCGCGGCGAGGAATTCATCGTCGGTCTGTACCTTGGGGCCAGGGAAATCTTCATAGGCATAGTATGGCGCGAGCGGCGCCGATGCGAGCAGCCGGCGCGCCAGCTTCATGCCGGCGACGACGGTGCGGCGATCGAGTTCTTCGGTCAGATAGTTGGTCTGGATGATCGGCGGATCGAACGGATCGGCCGAGCGGGCGTGGACATAGCCGCGGCTTTCAGGCCGCTGCTGCCAGGATGCGACCGTCATGCCGGGCTCGTCCTCGAGTTGTCCCTGCACGCCCTCCTTGTAGCTCGCGGGCGTGAACGTCAGTTGCAGGTCCGAGCTCTCGGTGGTCTCGCCGGAATGCCAGAAGCAATAGACCATGGTCGGCGACAGCGAGAGCAGGCCGCGCCGGGTCGTCGCCCATTTGATCGCCTCGAGCGCGAGGCCGAGGCCGCGCCGGCGCTCATTGATGGTCTTGATGTTCTTGACGCGGGCGACCGAACGCGGCGCGTAGTGATCCTGCAATCCCTCGCCGACGCCGGGCAGCGCATGGCGCACCT
>JBDTKD010000546.1:0-24743 GCA_039935515.1 Bradyrhizobium sp. | reverse complement strand
ACGACAACGAAACGCCGCCGCCGCCCGCATCAATTGGATGTTCACAACCGACAAAGCCCGCGCCAAAATGAGCCGCGCCTATCCCGTCACATCCAAAGAGTCATAATCACTGTGATGAGGTACTAGAGCCCGGTTCTGATTCAATCAGAACCGAACAGGCTCTAGGGTGATCCAGAGAAATCATAAAGGAGTGTATCACGAGGAACTGGTACCGAGGATTGCCCGCGACCCCTCTGAACTGATGGGTTCACGCCCTGGTGAACATGCGCAGCAATGACGGGGTGAATGCTCAATACGCCTCCTTCGCGCTTGCGGCCTCGCTGGTCTGCATCAAATCGAGGCTATGCTCGATCTTGCCCAGCAGCAGCGCGAAATCCCTGCGCTCGCGCGCTGACAGGCAGGACAGGATTTCCTGTTCCCGGCGCAACAGGCGCGGGATCAGTTCCTCATAGAGCGCGCGGCCCTTCCGCGTCATGCGCAGCCGGAATTCGCGGCGGTCATCCGCATTCTCGACGCGTTCCACCAGTTGCCGCTGCATCAGCGCGTTGACGGCGCGGCTGATGGTGGATTTGTGGGTTCGGGTACAATGGGCGATGTATTGGGCGCTGCAGGCGCCCTGGCGGAAGCCGAGCGTCGCCAGCACCCGCCATTCCGGGATGTCGAGCCCGTAACGCGCCTGATATTCGACCGAAAGTGCCGTGCTGACCTCGGCCGCAAGCCGGTTGAGGCGGAAGGGCACGAACCTGAAGAGGTCGAGTTTTGGCAAAAATCGCTCCAATTTGAGTTGACGCCGGAACGCGCGCGGAGTTTAGATAGTTGCAGATGAGACTATCTTAGCTGGGACGCGGCCGCTTGGCCAGAGCGAAGTCCTCCGACAGGCGATGGGAGCCGATGACGCAGCCATCCAAAATCCAGTTCGGCTACCGGCGGCATCGCGATCAGGATCGCGATGCCGCCGACGCGGTCCAACATCCGGTAGCGGTGGTCGGTGCCGGGCCGGTCGGGCTGTCGCTTGCGATCGACCTGGCGCAGCGCGGCCAGTCCGTCCTGCTGCTCGACGACGCCGACCGGATCGGCGAAGGGTCGCGCGCGATCTGCTTTTCCAAGCGCTCGCTCGAATTCTGGGACCGGCTTGGCGTTGGCAGCCGCATGGTCGACAAGGGCGTGGTGTGGAGTGTCGGCAGGATCTTTCACGGTAACTCCCAGCTTTACCAATTCAACCTGCTGCCGGAAGAAGGACACCGGCGGCCGGCCTTCATCAATCTGCAGCAATTCTACGCCGAAGCCTATCTGGTCGACCGGGCGCAGCAACTTGCCGCGATCGATCTGCGCTGGCGCAACAAGGTGACCGGACTGGAACAGCGCAACGACCATGTGGTGCTGGCGATCGAGACCCCGGAAGGACCTTACCGGGTGCGCGCGAACTACGTCGTGGCTTGCGACGGCGCACGGTCGTCGCTGCGGCAAATGGTGGGCGCGGAATTCACCGGGCAGGTGTTCGAGGATCAATTCCTGATCGCCGACGTCAGGATGACGGCAGAGTTTCCGACCGAGCGCTGGTTCTGGTTCGATCCGCCGTTTCACGCCGGGCGCTCCGCCTTGCTGCACAGGCAGCCCGACGATATCTGGCGGATCGATCTGCAACTCAATCCGGAGGCGGATCCGGCGATCGAGAAGCGCCCGGACCATGTGCGGCCGCGGATCGCGCGCATGCTGGGGCACGACCAGTTCGATTTCGAATGGATATCGCTCTACAAGTTCCAGTGCCGCCGGATGGAAAGGTTTCTGCACGGCCGGGTGATCTTTGCCGGCGACGCGGCGCATCAGGTCTCGCCGTTCGGGGCGAGGGGCGCCAATTCTGGGCTTGAGGACGCCGAGAATCTGGCCTGGAAGCTCGACCGCGTGCTGCGGCGGACGTCGCCGGAAACCCTGCTCGACACCTACCATGCCGAACGCGGCGCTGCTGCCGACGAGAACATCCGCGAATCGACCCGTTCGACCGATTTCATGGCGCCGGTTTCCGCCCAGGAGGCCCGGCTGCGCAAGGCGGTGCTGTCGCTGGCGAGAGAGACCGAATTCGGCAAGCGCATGATCAACGGCGGACGGTTGTCGGTTCCCTCGGTCTATGACTCGCCGCTGTCAACGGCGGACCGCGACGGCTGGCGCGGCGGCCTGCAGCCCGGAGCTTCGATGCTCGATGCGCCCCTTGCCGGGACTGGCGGCGCCGCTACATTTTTGACGGAAGCCTTTATCGAGGCTGGAACCCGGTTCACGCTGCTCGAATTCAGCAATGGCGCTGCGGTCGATCCGCCTGATGGCGTCGGAGTGATCCGGATCGGCGGCGGCGACGGCTTTTCCGATTGCGCAGGGTTGGCAGGCGCGCGCTACGATGCCGCACCGGGCACAGCCTATCTGTTGCGCCCCGACGGCTATGTCGCGGCGCGGTTCCGGCAGCCGACGCGGGCTGCGATCGACGCCGCGCTGGCACGGGCCACCGGCACGTCCTGAGGTGACAGCGATGGCATTATCGACCAGTTCGAATTTCGCCAGGCCCGATGACGCGTTTCGCGCCATCGTCGAGGCCCATCGCGGATTGAGCGACCCCGAGAGCGCCGATCTCGACGCCGCTTTGGTCCTGATCCTCGCCAATCATATCGGCGACATCGACGTGCTGCGCGAGGCGATCGCGCTGGCGCGGCGGCGGACGCTGGATCCGAGCCAGCAACAGCAACAGCAACAGCAATAAAGCCAAAAAGGAAATCGAATTGATGGCCAAGGGTTTTGCATCGACCACCGACATGGCGGAGAAGAAAGTCACCTTCTCCGAGATCGGCACCGACCTCTACGCCTTTACGGCCGAGGGCGATCCCAACTCCGCGGTGATCGTCGGCGACGACGGCTGCATGGTGTTCGATGCGCAGGCGACGCCGGCGATGGCCAACAAGGTGATCGAGCGGGTGCGCACGGTCACCGACAAACCGATCAAATCTGTGGTGCTGTCGCATTATCACGCGGTTCGGGTGCTCGGCGCCTCCGCCTACAAGGCGCAGGCGATCGTCGCATCGCAGGAAACCTCCCGGCTGGTCGGGGAGCGCGGCCAGCAGGACTGGGATTCCGAATTTGGCCGCTTTCCGCGCCTGTTCCAGGATGCCGGCAGCATTCCCGGCCTGACCTGGCCGACCCTGACCTTCGAAGGCGAGATGTCGATCTTTCTGGGAAAGCGTGAGGTGCGGCTGATGCAGCTCGGTGCCGGGCATACCTCCGGCGACATCGTGGCGTGGGTACCGGATGCCGAGGTGATGTTTTCCGGCGACCTGATCGAATATCATTCCGCCTGCTATTGTGGCGACGCCCATTTGCGCGAATGGCCGGCGACGCTGAATGAAATTCGCGCCTTCAATCCCAAGGCGATCGCGCCGGGGCGGGGCGATGCCCTGAAGGGGCTGGCGACCGGGCGCGAAGCCATCGCGATGACGCGCGATTTTGTCACCACCCTGTACGGGGCTGCGGAGACCGCGGTGGCGAAGGGGCGCAATCTCAAGGACACCATGGCGGCTGCCCGCGAGGTGATGGATCCGAAGTTTTCCAGCTTCGCCATCTACGAGCATTGCCTGCCGTTCAACGTCTCGCGCGCCTTTGACGAAGCCTCGGGTATCGACGATCCCGTGATCTGGACCGACAAGCGCGACCGCGAAATGTGGGCCAGCCTGCAAGGAGGATGACCATGAATATCAACACCTCGCCGGACACCATCAACCGCAGCGCCGTCAACATCACGCCGGGCTACATGTCCGGCTTCGGCAACAGCTTTGAGACCGAGGCGCTGCCGGGCGCCTTGCCGATTGGGCGCAATTCGCCGCAACGCTGCGCCTACGGGCTTTACGCCGAGCAATTGTCCGGCTCGCCCTTCACCGCGCCGCGCGGCAGCAACGAGCGCTCGTGGTTGTATCGGATCCGCCCGTCGGTCCGGCATTCGGGCCGCTTCGCCAAGGTCGATGCCGGACTTTGGCGCTCCGCGCCGTGTCACGAGGTCGAACTGCCGATCGCGCAACTGCGCTGGGACCCGGCGCCGATCCCGAAAGCGGACCTCACCTTCCTGCAGGGCGTGCAGACCATGACCACGGCGGGCGACGTCAACACCCAGGCCGGGATGGCCGCGCACATCTATCTCATCACCCGGTCGATGGTCGATCAGCATTTCTACAATGCCGACGGCGAGATGCTGTTCGTGCCGCAGCAGGGCCATCTGCGCTTCGTCACCGAATTCGGCCGCATCGACGCCGAGCCCGGCGAAATCGTGGTGATTCCGCGCGGGGTGAAATTCCGGGTCGAGATTCCGTCGGGCCCCGCGCGCGGCTATCTCTGCGAGAATTATGGCGGCGCCTTCACGCTGCCGGAGCGTGGACCGATCGGCGCCAATTGTCTCGCCAATGCGCGCGACTTCCTCACCCCGGTCGCGGCCTATGAGGACAAGGACACGCCGACCGAACTGTTCGTGAAATGGGGCGGCGCGCTGTTTACGACCCGGCTGCCGCATTCGCCCATCGATGTGGTGGCCTGGCACGGCAATTACGCGCCGTACAAATACGATCTGCGGACCTTCTCGCCGATTGGCGCGATCGGCTTCGACCATCCCGATCCCTCGATCTTCACCGTGCTGACCTCCCCGTCGGAGACCGCGGGCACCGCCAACATCGATTTCGTGATCTTTCCGGAGCGCTGGGCGGTGGCGGAAAACACCTTCCGTCCGCCCTGGTACCACATGAACATCATGTCGGAATTCATGGGGCTGATCTATGGCGTCTATGACGCCAAGCCGCAGGGCTTCACGCCCGGCGGCATCTCCCTGCATAATTGCATGCTGCCGCATGGTCCGGATCGCGAAGCCTTCGATCATGCCAGCAACACCGAGCTCAAGCCGGTCAAGCTGACGGGCACCATGGCCTTCATGTTCGAGACGCGCTATCCGCAACGCGTCACCGCCCACGCCGCCCATTCGCCGACCCTGCAGGACGATTATGCGGATTGCTGGAACGGGCTGGAAAAGCGGTTCGATCCGAACCGGCCGTGACGTCTGCCGTCTAACGTTCCGTCATGGCCGGGCTTGTCCCGGGCATCCACGTCTTGAGGCAGCCAAGAGAAGTCGTGGCCGGCCATGACGAAGTCTAATCGGAGAAAAAATCTTGCCCCATCCCAACGATCCCGCGCTTCGTTCCTTTGTCGAGGTCGATCCCGCCTCCGATTTCCCGATCCAGAACCTGCCCTATGGCGTGTTTTCATCCAAGGACGGCCTTGCGCCGCGTGTCGGGGTCGCGATCGGCAATTTCGTGCTCGATCTCTGGGAGCTCGAGCAGGACGGGCGGCTCGATGTCGGCGAACTCGGGGTGTTTGCCGCGCCGATGCTCAATCCGTTCATGGCGCTGGGGCCGAAAGCGTGGTCGCGCACCCGTGCGCGGATCAGCGAGTTGCTGCGCCATGACCACCCGGAACTGCGCGACAATGAGGAACTGCGCCGCGGCGCGCTGGTGCCGATGGCGGATGCGAAGCTGCATCTGCCGATTGCGGTTGCCGGCTACACCGACTTCTATTCGTCGAAAGAGCATGCCACCAATGTCGGAATCATGTTCCGCGGCAAGGACAACGCGTTGCAGCCGAACTGGCTGCATATGCCGATCGGATACAACGGGCGCGCATCCACCGTCGTGGTCAGCGGCACCGCGGTGCGCCGGCCGTGCGGCCAGCTGAAGCCGCCGAATGTCGATCTGCCGAGCTTCGGACCATGCAAGCGGCTCGACTTCGAACTCGAAATGGGCGTGCTGATCGGACAATCGTCGGCGATCGGCGAGATGCTCAGCGAGCAGCAGGCGGAACAGATGATCTTCGGCTTCACGCTGCTCAACGACTGGAGCGCGCGCGATATCCAGCATTGGGAATATGTGCCGCTGGGACCGTTCCAGGCCAAGGCGTTTGCCACCTCGATCAGCCCTTGGATCGTGACGCGCGAGGCGCTGGAGCCGTTCCGGATGCACGGGCCGGCGCAGGATCCGGCGCCCTTGCCGTATCTGAGGCAGGCGCAGCCCAACAATTACGATCTTGAGCTCGATGTGGCCTTGCGCGCGGCGCCCATGAACCAGGCCGCCAATATCTGCCGCACCAATTTCAGATACATGTATTGGTCGTCGGTCCAGCAATTGGTGCACCACGCCTCCAGCGGCTGCGCCATGAAGGTCGGCGATCTCCTGGGCAGCGGCACCATCAGCGGGCCGGACAAGCATCAGCGCGGCAGCCTGTTGGAAATCAGCTGGAACGGCGCCGAGCCGGTCGAACTCGCCGGCGGCATCAGGCGGACATTTCTCGAGGACGGCGATTCGCTTGTCATGCGCGGCTGGTGCCAGGGCGACGGCTACCGCGTCGGGTTCGGCGAAGTCGAGGGCACCATCCTGCCGGCGCAATGATTCGCGTCGCCACATCCGTCATTGCGAGGAGCGTAAGCGACGAAGCAATCCATCTTTCCGTGCGGGAGTGGTGAGATGGATTGCTTCGCGGAGCCTGTCATCGGGCGGCGCTTTGCGCCGACCCGTTGGCTCGCAATGACGTGCGGAGAGAATCACCGATCCTCCGGCGCAATGCCGCGAATGCGGGCGGAATGCGCGGCGATGTCGTCGGGGCCGTACTTCAGATGGACGCGCTTGTCGGACGCCGGCTGCTTCGTGGCCGACGCGCCCGGCCGCCACTCCCTGGCCGGCCGGATCGGCCGCGGCACAAAACCACCGCCGCAGTTCGGGCAGACATTGTCGAGCTTGCGCTCGACGCAGTCCGCGCAGAACGTGCACTCATAGCTGCAGATGCGAACCTCGATTGCATTCGGCGGCAGGTCGCGGTCGCAATATTCGCAGTTCGGTCGAAGTTGCAGCGCCATGATTGTCTCTCGTCAGGTCAGGCGAAGTCGATCATGGCAAATCGGCCGCAGGTTCACTATGTATGCACGGATCGTGCATCATCCTAGCCAAAGGCCCGCTGTTTTGCATGCACATTGCGCTCGATGTGGCTGAAAATACGCCAAAGCCAGAACAGGAGCTTCGCCATGGGTCCATTCCCGCATGACGCGCCGGCGGCGACGATATCGGACGCCAATCCGATGGGCACCGACGGCTTCGAATTTGTCGAATACGCCCATCCACAGCCCGAGCAGTTGCACGCGCTGTTCAGGCTGATGGGATATGTGCCGGTCGCCCGCCACAGGACCAGGAAGATCACGGTCTTTCGCCAGGGCGACATCAACTTTCTCGTCAATGAAGAGCCCGCAAGCCACGGCTTTGCCTTCGTCGCTGCGCATGGGCCGTGTGCGCCCTCGATGGCCTTCCGGGTTGTCGATGCGAAGCAGGCCTATCGGCGCGCGCTGTCGCTGGGCGCAGAGTCCGCCGATATTGCCTCGGCGCAGAAGACGCTGGATGTTCCCGCCATCAAGGGCATCGGCGGCAGTCTGCTGTATTTCGTCGATCGCTACGGCGCCAAGGGCTCGGCCTACGACACCGAGTTCGAATGGCTGGCGGCGAAAGATCCGCGGCCGGCGGGCGCGGGACTGTTCTATCTCGATCACCTCACCCATAACGTCCATCGCGGCCGCATGGATGTCTGGACCGGCTTTTATGAAAGGCTGTTCAATTTCCGCCAGATTCGCTTCTTCGATATCGAGGGCCGGGCGTCCGGCCTGTTCTCGCGGGCGCTGACCAGCCCGGACGGCAAGATCCGGATTCCGATCAACGAGGACGCCGGCCAATCCGGCCAGATCGAGGAATATCTCAACGTCTATCGCGGCGAAGGCATCCAGCACATCGCCTGCGGCGCCAGGGACATCTATTGCACCGTCGAAACGCTGCGGGCGGCCGGCCTGCCGTTCATGCCGTCGCCGCCCGAAACCTATTTCGAGAAGATCGATGCGCGGCTGCCCGGACATGGCGAGGACGTCGCGCGGCTCAAGCGCGGCGGCATCCTGATCGACGGCGAGGGGGTGGTCGATGGCGGCCACACCAAGGTGCTGCTGCAGATCTTTTCCGCCAACGCCATCGGACCGATCTTCTTCGAATTCATCCAGCGCAAGGGCGACGACGGTTTCGGCGAGGGCAATTTCAAGGCGCTGTTCGAATCGATCGAGGAAGATCAGATCCGTCGCGGCGTGCTGAGCCTGAAGGGCGCGGCCTGATTCAATTCTCGCCGTCATTCCGGGATGCGCCTGTTGGCGCAGGCCCGGAATCCATAACCACCATCGGGAGTATGGATTCCGGGCTCGCGCTCCGCGCGCCCCGGAATGACAAGGAAAGAATCGCCATGACGCGTGTGCGCGCTATCGTGCCGCCTTCCACTCCGCCGTCACCTCGGCGATATCGGCCTTGGCGGCGTCGCGGATCGCCGATGGGGTGCGCGAGAAGCGCGGGGCCGGGGCGGGCTGGGTGACGCCGTGGCGGGTGACAAAGATCTCGCGCGCGGCCATGTGCGGATGCTTGGGCGCCTCGTTCATGGTCAGGACGGGCGCGAAGCAGATGTCGGTGCCTTCCATGATGCTGCACCACTCGTCGCGCGATTTGGTCTTGAATACCTGCTCCAGCTTTTGTTTCAGCGCCGGCCAGGCGTCGCGGTCCATCTGCGCGTCGAAGCCGGCATCGGAAAGGCCGGCATGCTGGCGCAGCAGGGCGTAGACTTGCGGCTCGATCGAGCCGATCGAAATGAACCGGCCGCAGGAACATTCATAGACCCCGTAGAAATGCGCGCCGCCGTCGAGGAAATTGCTCTCGCGCCGCTCGGTCCAGCGGCCCGCCGCCGCCATGTCGAAGAACATCGACATCAGCGAGGCCGCTCCGTCGCACATCGCGGCGTCGACTACCTGGCCCTTGCCGGATTGCTTCGCCTCCAGCAGCGCGGCGAGCACGCCGACCACGAGATAAAGCGCGCCGCCGCCGAAATCGCCGATCAGATTGAGCGGCGGCACCGGCTTGTCCTTGCCGCCGATCGCGGCCAGCGCGCCCGTGACCGAGATGTAGTTGATGTCGTGGCCGGCGGCCTGTGCCAGCGGGCCCTGCTGGCCCCATCCTGTCATGCGGCCGTAGACCAGGCGCGGATTGCGCGCCAGCACCAATTCGGGTCCGAGTCCGAGCCGCTCCATCACGCCGGGGCGAAAGCCCTCGATCAGCGCATCGGCATGGCCGAGCAGATCGAGCGCCTTGGCGATGGCGGCCTTGTCCTTGAGGTCGAGCTCGATCACCTTGCGGCCGCGACCCGCCACCGATTTCAGATTCTTGCTGGCGCCGATCCGGTCCAGCGTCACGACGTCCGCGCCCATGTCGGCCAGCATCATGCAGGCGAACGGACCCGGCCCGATGCCGGCAAATTCGACGATGCGAAAACCGGCGAGCGGGCCGGAAGTGCGGGTGGCGGATTGGGGAGCTGGCTTGTCGAGCACGTTGGGTTTCCCGTTGATGAAAAGGGGCGCGGCGTCCGGATTTCTTCTGCCCAAAACGTTACGCCTTGCAGGGAAGCTGGCAAGCGGCTTTTGACCGACGCATGCGCCCAAATGCAAAGCGGCGCGCAACTCTGCGCGCCGCTTGCTTTGTCTTGCGCGGGACGCGCGGTCAGCCGGCGTCGGCGACCGCGCGCTGCGCCATCACCTTGATCAGGTTGGCGCGATAGGCCGCCGACCCGTGGATATCGGCGAGCAGGCCATCGGCGGCGATCTTGACGCTGTCGAGCGCGCCCGGCGACCAGTTGGCCTTCAGCGCGGCCTCGATCGCCGGCAGGCGCATCACGCCGTCCTGCGAGGCGCCGGTGGCGGCGACGCGCACATCGCCCGTCTTGCTCTTCGCCACGAACACCGCGGTCAATGCGAAGCGCGAGGCCGGATGCCGCATCTTCGAATAGCCCGCCTTGGCGGGGATCGGGAACGAAATCTGGGTGATGATTTCGCCGTCCTCCAGCGCGGTCGAGAACAGGCCCTTGAAGAACTGGTCCGCGGCGATGCTGCGCTTGTTGGTCTTGACCGTCGCGCCCAGCGCTAGCACCGCGGCCGGGTAGTCCGCCGCCGGATCGTTGTTGGCGATCGAGCCGCCGATGGTGCCGCGATAGCGCACCGCCGGATCGCCGAGCACATTGGTCAGCGAAACCAGCGCCGGAATCGCCTTCTTGACGTCCGCGCTGCTCAGGATGGCGAAGTAGGTGGTTGCCGCCTTGATGGTGAGCGTGTCGGCGGAGGATTCGATCCCGACCAGGTCCTTGATCCGGACGAGGTCGATCACATCCGAGGGCGAGGCGAGGCGCTGTTTCATCACCGGCAGCAGCGTATGGCCGCCGGCGAGATATTTGGCGTCGGAGCCCTTGGCAAACAGCGACGCCGCTTCGTCGATGCTGGAGGGCCGGTGGTAAGTGGTCTGGTGCATGATCGTTGTCCCTTTCAGCCGTGGATCGCGTGCCAGACGCGGTCGGGAGATGCCGGCATCTCCAGTTTGTTGTTGCCGATCGCATCCGTGATGGCATTGATGACGGCCGCGGCCGCGCCGATCGCGCCGGCCTCGCCGCAGCCCTTGACGCCGAGCGGATTGCCTGGACACAGCGTCGTGGTGTGCGAGACGTTGAACGAGGGCAGATCCTCGGCCCGCGGCATCGCATAATCCATGAAGCTCGCGGTCACGAGCTGCCCGCTTTCATCGTAAACGGCACTTTCCAGCAGCGCCTGCCCGATGCCCTGGGCGAGACCGCCATGGACCTGGCCTTCGACGATCATCGGGCTGATCAGCCGGCCGAAATCGTCGGCCGCAACGAAGTTGACGAACGAGGTCTTGCCGGTACCGGAATCGACATCAACCTCGCAGATATAGGAGCCGGCCGGGAAGGTGAAGTTGGTCGGATCGTAGAACGCGGTCTCCTTCAGGCCAGGCTCCATGCCGTCGGGCAGGTTGTGCGCGGTGTAGGCAGCGAGTGCGACCATCGGCAGCGCCAGCGCCTTGTCGGTGCCGGTGACTTTGAACTCGCCGTTCTCGATCACGATATCGTCTTCAGACGCTTCCATTTGATGGGCGGCGATTTTCTTGGCCTTGGCCTCCATCTTCTCCATCGCCTTGACGATCGCCGTGAGACCGACGGCGGCCGAGCGCGAGCCGTAGGTGCCCATGCCGAACTGCACCTTGTCGGTGTCGCCATGGATGATCGACACTTGGCTGATGGGTATGCCGAGCCGCTCTGAGATCACCTGGCAGAAACTCGTCTCATGGCCCTGGCCGTGGCTGTGCGATCCCGTGAGGACCTCGATGGTGCCGACCGGATTGACGCGGACTTCGGCGGATTCCCACAGGCCGACACCGGCGCCGAGGCTGCCGACCGCTTTCGAGGGCGCGATGCCGCAGGCTTCGATGTAGCAGGAAACGCCAATGCCGCGCAGCTTGCCATCCTTCTTCGCTTTCTCCTTGCGGGAGGCGAAGCCGGCATAATCGATCGCCTTCATCGCCGCATCCAGCGACGCATTGAAGTCGCCGATGTCATAGGCCATGATCACCGGCGTCTGGTGCGGGAAGCTGGTGATGAAGTTCTTGCGCCGCAGCTCGGCGGGATCGACCTTGAGCTGCCTTGCCGCCGTCTCCATCAGCCGTTCGACCACGAAGCTCGCTTCGGGCCGGCCGGCGCCGCGATAGGCATCGACCGGCGTCGTGTTGGTGTAGACGCTGATCACCTCGGCGAAGATATTGGGAATATTGTACTGGCCCGACAGCAGCGTGGCGTAGAGGTAGGTCGGCACCGAGGAGGAGAACAGCGACATGTAGCCGCCCAGATTGGCGTAGGTCTTGACCCGCAACGCGGTGACCTTGTTGTCCTTGTCGAGTGCCATCTCGGCCTTGGTCAGGTGATCGCGGCCATGCGCGTCGGTCAGGAACGCCTCGGTTCGGTCGCTGGTCCATTTCACCGAGCGTCCGACCTTCTTGGAGGCCCACAGCGCGACCATTTCCTCGGGATAGACGTAGATCTTCGAGCCGAAGCCGCCGCCGACATCCGGCGCGATTACCCTCAGCTTGTTTTCCTGCGCAATGTTGTAAAACGCCGACAGCACGAGGCGGGCGACATGCGGATTCTGCGAGGTCGTGTAGAGCGTAAAATGCTCGTCCGCCGCATCGTAATCGGCGATCGCCGCGCGCGGCTCCATCGCATTCGGAACCAGGCGGTTATTGGTGATGTCGAGCGCGACCACGTTGGCGGCAGACTTGAACGCCGCATCGGTCGCGGCTTCGTCGCCGATGGTCCAGTCATAGATCACGTTGCCCGGCGCTTCCGGATGCAGCTGCGGTGCGCCCGGCGCAATCGCGGCCTTGATATTGGCGGCGGCTGGCAGTTCTTCGTAATTGACCACGACCGCTTCGGCGCCGTCGCGTGCCTGATCGCGGGTCTCGGCGATCACCACCGCCACCGCCTGTCCGACGAAACGCACGGTATCCGGCGCCATCGCCGGCCACGCGCCCATCTTCATCGGCGAGCCGTCCTTGGAATGGATCATCCAGCCGCAGATCAGGTTGCCGATCTTGTCCTCGACCAGTTCCTTGCCGGTCAGTACGGCGACGACGCCCGGCAGCTTCAGCGCCTCGGCGGTGTCGACGCTCTTGACCTTGGCGTGGGGGTGCGGGCTGCGCACGAACGCGGCATAGGTCATGCCGTGCAGGCGGATATCGTCGACGTAGCGGCCCTTGCCGGTGATGAATCGCTTGTCTTCTTTGCGCACCACCCGTGCGCCAATGCCTTCAACGCCCATCTCGTGTTCTCCCTACCGGAGTTTTGTTTTCCGCCATTTCCATCGAAATTCGGCGGTCTTGGCCGCGGGCAGTGGCCCGCAGCCCGTTATTCCGCGGCCTGCGCGACGTTCATGCGGCCGGCGGCGTCGAGCACTGACTTGACGATGTTGTGATAGCCGGTGCAGCGGCAGATGTTGCCTTCCAGCTCGTGCCGGACGATGGCTTCGTCGAGCTTGCTGCCATGACGCTTCACGATATCGATCGCCGACATGATCATGCCGGGGGTGCAGTAGCCGCATTGCAGCCCGTGATTGTCGCGGAACGCCGCCTGCATCGGGTGCAATTCGTCGCCCTTGGCGATGCCTTCGATGGTGGTGACATTGGCGCCGTTGGCCTGTCCGACCAGCACCGTGCAGGACTTCACCGCGCAGCCGTCAATATGGACCACACAGGCGCCGCATTGGCTGGTATCGCAGCCGATATGCGTGCCGGTCAGCCCGAGATGGTCCCGCAGCAGATGAACCAGCAGCGTCCGGTCCTCGACGTCGGCCGACACCGCCTTGCCGTTCACCGTCAATTTGACTGTAGACACGCGAAGTACCTCCCGATGGATTTTAGTTCGTCCAATTAGAGACAGTGGGCTCCGACTTTGCAACTAGGATTTTCGTCGCGGAGGGACTTGCCGGCACGGGCCGCCATCCCCACCGCTGCGCACGAGCGGCCGTCTGGACGACACCCATGACGGCGCGTGTCACAATCGCTGCTCGCGCCCGTTCGGCTTGCTGCCATCTCGATGATTGCCGCGAACGCGGCCCGGCCCAAAGTGCGTCTTTGGGGGAGCAGTCTCGGTATATTTACGGCCTTTTATCCATTCTGTTCTAGCTTCCGGCCGAGTCGGGAGCCCGGGCCCCCGATTTGGCTGTTTTGCGAAGGAAAAGCGGGGGAATGACGTGGGATTGAAGGGTATTTGGCCGCCATCGGCATCCCCAAAGCTCCCGGCCTTGCGATTTCGCGCGAAGATCATGCTGGGCTTTTCCGTCGTGCTCGCGATCTCGGCGGTCAGCATGGGCATTGCCTATCTCGGATTCGAGCGTGTCTCCGCCGGCGTGTCGTCGTACCGGAACAGCGTGTCGGAAGCCGATCTGGCGCGCAACATCGACCGCGAACTGATTTCATACCGAGGGCTGGCGCGCTACTTTGTGGTCACCGGCAAGGAAGATGACGGCAAGGCGGCGCTGGCCGCCGAAGCCAGCCTGAAAGACGCCATCGACCAGGCGATGAAAGGCACCACGAATTCGGCGCGGCTCGACCAGGTCACCCGCCTCGGCCGGGAATTCCAGACCTTCAGCAGGATTTTCGCCGATATCCTCAAGCTCAAGCGCGAGAGTGCGCTTGTGGTGGAGAAGCAGCTCACGCGTGGCGGCAGCATGCTGCGCTACAAGCTCGACGATCTCGCCGGCAATGCCGCCGACGCGGAGCTGCCGGCGATCGAACTCGGTGCCAAGCAGGTGCAGTCGCAATATCAGGCTGCGACGGCGATGGCCGACAATTTCGTCATCAGCTCCGACCCGGCGGCCGCCACCAGCACGCTGGCGCGCCTCACATTCGTTCAGAACTCGCTGCATGCGATTTCCGCGACCGACGAAAAAATCCAGCAGACGATCAAGGAGGCCTTCGGGTTGCTGGCGAACTACCGGCAAGCCTTCACCAAGCTGGTCGACAACGCCAAGTCGATCGACCGGCTGACGACCGAGATGGGCGGTTCCGCGGACGCGATCATGCAGGGCTCGACCGCGATGAAAGCGGGCCTGCTTGCCGATCAGCAGCGGCTGGAAGCCGAGTCCGATGCGATCATTGGCGAGACCGAGCGCCTGATCGTGACGCTGGCGGGCGGCGGCTTTCTGCTCGGCGCCGTGCTGGCCATGTTGCTGGGCAAGGGAATCTCGCGGCCGATGACCGCGATGTGCCAAGCCATGCGTGAGCTCGCCGGCGGCAAGTTCGACGTCGTACTGCCCGGCCTTGGCCGCAGGGATGAACTCGGCGAGATGGCCGCCGCCGTGGAGGAATTCAAGGTCCAGGCCGTTGCCAAGGCCGAACGCGATGCAGCGGCGCAGGATGCCCACAACAAGGCCAGCAGCGCTGCGCGCCGCAGCGAACTGATTCGCTTTGCAGATGAATTCGAAGCCGCCGTCGGCGCCATCGTTTCCAACGTCTCGGCATCGGCGGTTCAGCTCGAGTCCGCCGCCGGCACCCTGACCCGGACCGCGGATACCACCCAGAGCCTGTCCAACCAGGTCGCCGGCGCTTCGGAAGAAGCTTCCCAGAACATGCAGTCGGTTGCCAGCGCCACCGAGGAGCTGTCCGCCTCGGTCGATGAAATCGGCAAGCGGGTTCGCGAATCCAACCGGATCGCGGAGGCCGCCGTGCTGCAGGCGGAGCAGACCGACGGCCGGATCGGCAAATTGTCGCGCGCCGCGCAGCAGATCGGCGACGTGGTCAAGCTGATCACGGCCATCGCCGAGCAGACCAATCTGCTGGCGCTGAACGCCACCATCGAGGCCGCCCGCGCCGGCGAGGCTGGCCGCGGGTTCGCCGTGGTCGCCTCCGAGGTCAAGTCGCTCGCCAGCCAGACCGCCAAGGCGACGGACGAAATATCGTCGCATATTTCCGGCATGCAGAGCGCGACGCAGGAATCGGTCGCCGCCATCAAGGAGATCGGCGGCACCATCGGCCAGATATCGGAAATCGCCTCGTCGATCGCGACCGCGGTCGAGCAGCAGGGTTCGGCCACCCAGGAGATCGCGCGCAGCGTCCAGAACGTCGCGCGAGGCACCCAGGAAGCAGCCGTCAACATCATGCAGGTCAATCGCGGCGCCACCGAGACCGGGTCCGCCTCGGAGGATGTGCTGAATTCGGCGCAGTCGCTTTCGAGCGAAAGCAAGCGCCTGCGCGCCGAGCTCGACCGCTTCATGGCGAACATCCGCGCGGCTTGATTTGCCGCGCCACGACCTCTTTCTCGTCATTCCGGGGCCGGCTCATCCGCGTCGCGATTCCCGGATTGCGCTGCGCTGCATCCAGGCTACACGCTCTCGGCCGCGATATGGAACTTTCGGCTTCGCCGCGGCGTTGGTCGTTGCGGCCGACGCGAGCGCGTCTGGAACAGCTCATTCCGGGCCCTTTTTCATTGGTTTTATTCCATGGATATGCAGCGCAATCCGGTATCCAACCCCGGCGCGTTCGATTCGATGGCGGCGGTCGTGCCGCGCGACCACGACCGTGTCATCGAAACCGATATTCCTGCCCGTCTCGACAGCCTGCATTGGAGCGGCTTCCACACCCGCGTGGTGCTGGCACTTGGCATCACCTGGATCCTGGACGGCCTCGAGGTCACGCTGGCGGGCGCGCTGTCGGGTGCGCTGAAGGAAAGCCCGGCGCTGCATTTCAGCAATTTCGAGATCGGCTTTTCCAACAGCGCCTATCTGGCCGGCGCCGTGCTCGGCGCGATCGGGTTCGGCTGGCTGACCGACCGGATCGGGCGCAAGAAGCTGTTCTTCATCACGCTTGCGCTTTATCTGACCGCGACGGCGGCGACCGCATTGTCCTGGGGGCTTGCGAGCTATGCGACCTTTCGCTTCCTCACCGGCGCCGGCATCGGCGGCGAATATACCGCGATCAATTCGACGATTCAGGAACTGGTGCCGGCGCGCTATCGCGGCTGGACCGATCTTCTGATCAACGGCAGCTTCTGGGTCGGCGCGGCGATGGGCGCGGTCAGCGCTATCGTGCTGCTCGATCCGAAGCTGCTCGGCCCCGACCTTGGCTGGCGGCTGGCCTATTTCACCGGCGCCGGTCTCGGCCTTGTGGTGCTGGTGATGCGGATGTGGATTCCGGAAAGTCCGCGGTGGCTGATGATCCATGGTCATCCCGAACAGGCGCTGGCGATCGTGAAGGATATCGAGCGCTCGGCGATTGGAAAGGTGCAGGACGCAGGCGCACAGGCCTGGCCGAAGATTAAGCTGAAGATGCGCGATCACACGCCGCTGCGCGAGGTGGCGCACACGCTGTTCTCGCTCTACCGCCAGCGCACGCTGGTCGGATTGGCGCTGATGATCGCGCAGGCGTTTTTCTATAACGCGATCTTTTTCACCTTTGCGCTGGTGCTGACCGATTTCTACGGAATCCGATCGGACCAGGTCGGATGGTACATCCTTCCCTTTGCGGCCGGCAATTGCCTCGGCCCGCTGCTGCTGGGGCGGCTGTTCGATACCTTGGGACGCCGGGTGATGATTGCCTTCACCTACGGGATTTCGGGCGTGCTGCTGGCGCTGACCGGATATCTGTTCGCCATCGGGCTCCTGAGCGCCCAGACCCAGACCATCGCCTGGATGGTGGTGTTCTTTTTTGCCTCGCCGGCCGCCAGTGCAGCCTATCTCACCGTCAGCGAGACCTTTCCGCTGGAAGTGCGGGCGCTGGCGATCGCGCTGTTCTACGCGGTAGGGACCGGCATCGGCGGTGTCGCCGGCCCGGCGCTGTTCGGCGCGTTGATCGACACCGGATCGCGGGGCCGCGTCTTTGCCGGCTACCTGCTCGGATCGGCGCTGATGATCGCGGCCGCCGCGATCGGCGGGCGGTATTGCATCGCGGCCGAGCGCCGGTCGCTGGAATCGGTTGCGCGGCCGCTGGCTTTTGTGGAGTAGAATGCGATGAACCAGGAGTTGGCCGAGGTGCCCTTGCAACGAGACCTTCCATCGCCAGCGCCGGGCCAGTTGGCGTGGCGGCTGGATCAGTGCGCGCTCCTGCTCGACATTGACGGCACGCTGCTCGATCTCGCGCCGACGCCGCGCGAGGTGTGGGTGCCGCCGAGTCTCGCCAAGATCCTCAACCGCCTGCTGACGCGAAGCGCCGGTGCGCTCGCGCTGGTCAGTGGCCGGCCGCTGAACGATATCGATCTGATCTTTGCGCCGGAGCAGTTCCCCGCGGTGGGAGGTCACGGTGCGGAAATGCGCATCTCGACCGAGAGCGAAGCCGTCGCCACCCATGCGCCGCCGATGGACAAGGAATTGAAACGGCGGCTGGCCGCGATCGCCAAGCTCAGCCCGGGCATTCTGCTGGAAGACAAGGGCTATTCGCTGGCACTGCATTACCGGCTGGCGCCGCACGCGGAGAAGGCGATCTACGAGGCGGTATCGCTGATCAGGGCTGATCTGCCCAACGCCCCAATTGAAGTGCTGCCCGGAAAATCCGTTTGCGAAATCAAGCATTCGGGGTTCAACAAGGCCTCGGGCGTGCTCGAACTGATGACCCATGAACCGTTCAAGGGCCGCCGTCCCATCTTCATCGGCGACGACGTCACCGACGAATCGGTGTTTGCCATCATGCCCGATCTTGGCGGGCTCGCGTTTTCCGTGGGCCGGCGTGCGCAGGGCGTGGCCGGCCATTTCGACCAACCCAGCGACGTCCGCGAGTGGCTCGCGCGTCTGATCGATGACAAAACTGGGGCGCGACCATGATTCCGACCAGATCATTGCCGCGCCGCTGAATTCGGAAGTGCTTTTGGCCAGTCGCTGCATGCAATTGCGCGCAAAGACTCTTTTTGTACCGGTTCCGTCGGGTTCCACGCGTTGCTGCCTGAATTTGGTTCCAATTCGTTGAAAGGGTGACCGGGAACCATATTGATGAATAGCCGTTAATCGCGCGGGCCACCAGGAGAGGACCTGTGAACCTCGTCGTCGTTTCAAATCGCGTCGCGCGCGGCAGGGCCAATGAGCCCATGACGGGGGGGCTTGCAGCCGCGTTGCTGCCGGTGGTGGAGAAATCCGGTGCGATCTGGGTCGGTTCCAGCGGCCGGGTTCGCGACGGTGCCCAGAGGGAACCATTTGCCGAGATCGAAGCGCTGGGCGCGGGCGCGCTGGCGATGCTGGATCTGCCGGCGGCGCACTACGGCGGATATTATGAGGGCTTCGCCAATTCGGCGTTATGGCCGGCACTGCATTCCCGCGCCGATTTGATCCGCTCATCGCAGGAGGATTACGCATCCTATCGCGAAGTGAACGCCTTCATGGCGCGCGCCCTGCTGCGCTTTCAGAAACCCGATACGGCGTTCTGGATCCAGGATTATCACTTCCTCGCGCTGGGCGCCGAACTGCGCGAACTCGGCGTCACCAGACCGCTCGGCTTCTTCCTGCATACGCCGTGGCCGGCGCCCGGCGTCATCGCCGGGGTTCCGCATCATCGCGAATTGATCGAGGCGATGCTCGCCTACAATCTGATTGGATTCCAGACCAGCGACGATTGCGACAATTTCCTCGGATATCTGGCGACCGAACTCGGTCTCGAGGTCGAAGACGGTGTCGTGACATCACGTTACGGCACCTCGCGCGCCAGGGTGTTCCCGATCGGCATCGACCCCGAGAGATTTGCCCAGCAGGCCGCCAAGGCGGTATCCCACCCCGACGTGTCGCGGTTGCGCCGCAGCCTGAATGGCGAGAAGCTCGCGATCGGGGTCGACCGGCTGGATTATTCCAAGGGACTGGTCAACCGCATCGACGCCTTCGACCTGATGTGGACCCAGCAGCCGGCGCTGGCGCGGACGGTCTCGCTGCTGCAGATCGCGACACCTTCGCGGGGTGCGATCGAGGCCTATGGCAATCTGCAAAGCGAACTGGCGAAGCTGGTCAGCGACGTCAACGGCCGTCACGGCGAGGTCGACTGGACGCCGATCCGCTATCTCAACAAGGGCTACAGCCAGACCGTGCTGGCGGGGCTTTACCGCACCGCGCAGGTCGGCGTGGTGACGCCGTTGCATGACGGGATGAATCTGGTCGCCAAGGAATATGTCGCGGCACAGAACCCCGCCGATCCAGGCGTGCTGGTGCTGTCGAGATTCGCCGGCGCCGCCAACGAGCTCGACACCGCACTGCTGGTCAATCCGCACGATATCGACGGCATGGCGCGAACGATCGCGACCGCGTTCTCGATGCCCTTGATCGAGCGGCGCATGCGCTGGGAAGCGATGATGGTGAAGCTGCGCGCCGGCACGATCCAGCAATGGTTTGCCGATTTCGTCGATGCGCTGCAGGAGGCCGAACTCGTCGGCGGTGCGACCGCGCCGCCGATCGCGGAATCGCCGGCGCCGTGGCCGCTGCGCTCGGCCGGTTCCGGCACCTATCACTGATCCCTGGCCGCGCCGACCGCGCGCAGCCATTTTGCTTCAAGGCCACTGCCACCGGCGACGCGTCCCACGCCGTCCGAAAATATCCATCATATTCAATCGGTTGGAGAAATATCCCAGGCTCGGGGCGGCGATCCCTTGCCAAACCTCGCCTGCCCCTTCAAGACAGCACATCCGGAGAGATGGCCGAGTGGCTTAAGGCGCACGCTTGGAAAGCGTGTGTGCGGGAAACCGTACCGTGGGTTCGAATCCCACTCTCTCCGCCAGCAAGTAATTGAAATTGCTTATGTAATTGTACTGCGGTCAATTCGCGCGACATTCCCGACAGTTGGCGGCGCCCACTCCGCAAATTCCAAACTGAGAGAGCGAATTACTCCCTATTCTAGCGACTAGCGCGGCGGATTCTCAGAAGGGCACTTTTCTAGTACGGTTCTCTTCGCAATGATGGTGCATTTCCGACAGTCATGCACCTGCGAAAAACCTCGTGCCCTGTCCGGCGAGAAGGACCGGTCAACACCTCCGCGTGAATTTTCTCGTCAGGCCCCTCCTGAGCGTACTTATCTTGGTGAGTTGTCGGCGATGCAGCCCCGTGCCGGTGCACGCGCAATCATCTGCACCGCCGCGTCACGACCGCTTCCGGCGCCAATATGTTCTGGTGCCAGATGCCAGACTGGCGCCATGGCGCACCTGAAGCTGGACCCAAAAGGTGCCATTCAGCACGCGACGATCATTTGCTCGCCGACGCCACGCGGCTTGCTGGCACCATCGGCCTGAGGCGGTCCATTCACATTCGCTGAATTCGTCCCGCATGATTCGATGCTCCAGTTTCGAAGCTTGAATCACGTCCACGCGGGCGCCATGATTTACTTCCGCTTTCCGGGCATAGCGGACATGGCCGGACTTGCCGTTGCCTCGACCCCGTCGCGAATGACCCAACTCGGACCTCCCGAGTTGACGCACGATCATTGCCGCTGTGCCACCGGCCCGGCAAAATGCCACTCGAGACAATTGGGCTCTCCTGCGATTACCGCTCACAGGTCCGCAACAAAGTGCTAGGCTTCTCCTTGTCCCAGCGGCGTGGTTAGTCTGGCCGTTCGGAGGGCGCCGTGACCGAGCAGCGGGTTCAAAGGCGACTAGCGGCGATCTTGGCCGCTGACGTGGTCGGTTACTCCGCGTTGATGCAACGCGCTGAGGAAGCTACCTATGCCGAGTTCGAGCGGCTCAAGCGAGAATTGATCGAGCCTAGCCTCTCCCGCCACGAAGGGCGACTCATCAAGACAACAGGTGATGGCGCGCTCGCCGAGTTCGCGAGTCCCTTAGCCGCCATGAGATGTGCGGTCGAAATCCAGGATCATCTCGCCTCGGGCAGCAGCCCCCTAAGGTTACGCGTCGGGCTCAACCTCGGTGACGTTATCGTTGGGCAGGACGGAGACCTCTATGGCGACGGGATCAACATTGCTGTCCGGCTGGAGGGAACCGCCGATCCAGGCGGCATCTTGATTTCCGAAAAGGTGTACAGCGAGGTCGAGGGTAAGCTGGACGTTGGCTTCGAGGACCGGGGCGAACAGCAGCTTAAGAACATCTCCAAGTCGGTCCGCGCTTTTGCTGTACGCGCGGGAGCGTTTAGCGCGCTGAGCGATAGGCTAAGTGCGGCCCCGCCACTCCCGGACAAGCCCTCAATCGGCGTGCTGCCGTTCGAGAACATGAGCGGCGACCCTGAGCAGGAATACTTCGTGGACGGGATGGTTGAGGAAATCATCACCGCGCTCTCGCGGTTCAAGTGGTTGTTCGTGATCGCCCGCAATTCGAGCTTTACGTTCAAAGGCAAGGCCGTCGATGTCAAGGAGGTCGGACGCAGGCTTGGCGTGCGCTATGTCCTTGAGGGGGCCGTGCGCAAAGCTTCGGGGAAGGTTCGCATCACGGGGCAGTTGATTGATGCGGTGACGGGCGCGCACATTTGGGCGGACAGGTTCGAGCGTGACCTGACGGACATTTTCGCTCTCCAGGACGAGGTAACGGTCGCCGTTGTCTCAGCCATTCAGCCAAAATTGCTTCAAACAGAAATTGCAATGGCGACGCGGCGGCGACCGGAGAACCTCACTGCATATGATTATTATCTTCGAGCTTTGCCGCAGTTTTACCTATCGACCCGCGAAGGGTTGGCCGAGGCGATAAGGCTGGCTCATCGCGCCTTGGAGCTGGACCCTCAGTTCGGCCTTGTCGCGGCTCTGGCAGGTGGCTGTCACATGCAAAACGTCCTTTTTGGCTATGCCGTCGATCCGCAATTCGAGCGCAAGGAAGCAGTTCGGCTTTTTCGCCTGGCCTTGAGCCTCGACGATAGTGATCCAGAGATCTTAGCATGGGCTGCCATAATCTCGGCATTCATGGTCGGCGATTGTGAAAGTAGTGTCGAAATGGCTGACCGGGCGGTCGCGCTCAACCCCAATTCATTGTTGGCATGGGGCAGCAGAGGCCACGTCTATCGAATTGCGGGGCTGCTGGAGGAGGCGCTCCGGAGCTTTGAATGTGCCATTCGCACGAGCCCGGTAGACCCGCGGCTACACCTGACGCTTGTCGGGATGGCGCAGGCCTTGATTGAGCTTCGTCGCTTTGACGAGGCCATCGTCGCAGGGAAGAAAGCCCTGCGTCAGAACCCCTCCTTTTCGCCGGCGTATCGCTGTCTCGCGTCCGCCTTTGCACATCTCGGACGTGACGCCGAGGCACGTGAGGCGGCGACGCGGCTGCTTGAGGTCGATCCCGGCTTTACAATATCTGCGGGGATCGCTCGGGGCGGGACGGCAAAGCTGGTGATTGAGGGCCTACGGAAAACGGGGTTGCCCGAATAAGCCGCGCTCGCTCGTGCCGACGAGGGGATCGAATTGAGATCGCCTTGCTGCGGCGCATGAGTCTGCTTCTGGCACTCACCGGACCAATCGGGCCAGTCTGGCGAGGTTCGCTGTTAGGGGTAAACCGGAAGCGGCTGGCAAAGGTTCAAAACGGCGCGTTTGACCCGAAGCGGACGTCAGCCTTGTTCTGCATCTGACGCCGATTGTGTCCTATTTCTCATCGCGGCCGGGTCCCAAAGTGCTAGGCTCAGCTATTGCAACGCGTCTTCTCGGGGGGCCCCCACATGCAACGGCGCGCGTTCGAAGCGGACATGCGCCAAGGCAAACGAACGGGCAGATGCTACGGGGTTGATCTCGGCTATTCCGGCGGCAACAATGAGTAGGCCCGAGGTTCGCTCGATGACTGACTTCAAGCAGCCCGAGACGCGGTATGCCCAAAGCGGCGACGTTAGCATCGCTTATCAGGTGATGGGCGACGGGCCCATCGACCTGATTTTGGTTCCCGGCTTCATCTCACACATCGAATTCCAGCACGAGTTGCCAGGATACACCGCTTTTCTACGACGGCTCGCGAGTTTCGCCCGGGTCGTGACCTTCGACAAGCGCGGACAAGGGATGTCGGACCGGATGTCGGGTGCGCCGTCGCTTGAAGTGCGTATGGACGATGTCCGTGCCGTCATGGATATCATCGGCTCCAATCGCGCGGCGCTGGTCGGGTTCTCCGAAGGTGGTTGCATGAGTGTCCTGTTCACCGCGACATACCCCGAACGCGTGTCGCATCTCATTCTGATCGGCTGCTTCAGCCGATCCGCGGACCGTTTCTCGGATGAGGCGTGGGAGGCCCGCTTCGATCAGATCTTGAGGCTCTGGGGTAACGGCGAACTGACCAAAACCATCGCTCCAAGCGAGGCGGGCAAACCAGCTGTGGTCGCGCAATATGCAAAGTGGGAGCGGTTGGCGAGCAGTCCCGGCGCGCTGCGAACACTCCTGCAACTCAACCGCCAGATCGACGTGACCGCGATCTTGCCGACGTTGCAGGTGCCGGTCCTGGTTTTGCACAGCAAGGCCGATCTCCAGGTGCCGGTCGTTCTCGGCCGGAAGCTCGCCGCGGCGATCTCGGGTGTCAAATACATCGAATATCCGGCCGGTGACCACGCGGTCTGGACCGCCAACAATGAGATCATACCAGGCCATATCGAAGAATTCGTCACCGGCCGTCGCGATCATGGTGCGGTTGAATTGGAGCGCGTGCTGGCGACCGTGCTATTCACCGATATTGTTGACTCCACCCGCAGCGCGGCGGCGATGGGCGACGAGCGCTGGCTTCGGCTGCTCGGCGATCACGACCATATTGCAAGGGAGATTGTCGGTAAGCATCGCGGCAATCTGGTGAAGAGTACTGGCGATGGCATTCTCGCCACCTTCGACGGTCCGGGACGGGCGGTGCGCTGCGCGCTCGCCTTTGGCTCGGCGGCGAATCAGATCGGGCTTCCCGTTCGCGCCGGGCTGCACACCGGCGAGATTGAGATTAGAGGCAACGACATTGGTGGCATCGCCGTGCACGCGGCCGCGCGCGTGATGTCGCATTGCGGATCCGACGAAGTTCTGGTGTCGCGCGTCGTCACCGACCTCGTCGCTGGTGCCGGGCTGAAGTTCGTCGAGCGCGGTTCTTACGAACTCAAAGGACTGCCCGGGAAGTGGGATCTATTTGCGGCGAGCGGATAATCGAAACCAAAAGGACCGTTTTTGGCACCTTTAAGACATGCCGACTGCATTGAGCATGTCCGCTTTCAGGGGTAACCCGGAAGACATTTGCTCGCAGTGAGTTCTTCTCTGTTTGACCCGTAGCCGACCTCAAACTCGCGGGACTAAATGCCAATAATCGAAGAATTCTCGGGCGAATTAGGGGCATACCGGCGTCCGCTTTTTTGCTAAACTCGTCCGTGCGTCAGGGAGTTCCACCGC
>JBDTKD010000545.1:0-3122 GCA_039935515.1 Bradyrhizobium sp. | reverse complement strand
ATGCGTCAGTTGCAAAAAGATCCAGAAAAAATCCGCTCGTTCTACCAAAAGCCGTCCCTCAAATACGCAGCATGATCATACACTTACTTATGGACGGATTAATATATCTTGTCCGACAAAGGGCAGGCGATCTGGACCAACGCCTATCTGCGGCCGGCGCGCCCGATCCCGCTGCCCGAGGCGGTCAAGGCGAAAGTCCTGCCCGACAGCGACTACGCCCGCGCCAAAACTGTTGACTGGGGCCAGATGGAGAGCATGCAAAAAGGCTTTGTCGAGCGCTATCTCGCCGAGGTGCGTTGATGCAGTATGGTGCCTTTGTTCGCCGGGGGCGCCATCTCGCATGCGGCATAAATCGTTTGTCTGGCTTTGCTTGCTGCCGCTCTCAGTGGTGACGGCCGCGTTCTTCCTGCTGCCGATGGCGCGGCTGGTGGTAACCGGGGCGGAAGGACCGCTGGGTTTCGCCGGATATCTGGCCATCCTCACCGAACCGCGCTACCGCGCCACCCTCATCAATACGGTTCTGCTGGCGTCCGCGACCACGATCGCTACCCTTGGCGTCGCAACTGTCGCGGGGATGTTCCTGCAACGCCATCGCTTTCCCGGCCGTGCCGTGCTGATCGCGATGCTGACCTTTCCGCTGGCATTTCCCGGGGTGGTGGTCGGGTTCCTGATCATCCTGCTCGCCGGACGCCAGGGACTGATCGGCGATGTTTCGAATCGCCTGTTCGGCGAGAAGCTGGTCTTTGCCTATTCGATCTGGGGGCTTTTCCTCGGTTATCTCTATTTTTCCATCCCGCGGGTCATTCTCACCATCATGGCCGCGGTCCAGAAACTTGACGTCGGACTGGAGGAGGCCGCGCGCTCGCTCGGTGCCGGCCCCTGGGCGGTGCAACGTGATGTGGTGCTGCCGGCGCTCGGGCCTGCTTTCGTGGCCTCGGGTGCCATTGCGTTTGCAACCGCGATGGGCGCGTTCGGCACCGCCTTCACGCTGGCGACCAATATCGATGTGTTACCGATGCTGATCTATACCGAGTTCACCTTGGCCGCGAATTTTGCCACATCGGCTGCGCTATCCGTCGGGCTCGGCCTGCTCACATGGTTCATCCTGGCGCTAGCCCGCTCGTTCAGCGGCAGCGCCGTCGCAGCCGCCGGATGATGCCATGCGCGGTCGCTTGATCTTCACCGGTCAGCTGCTGTTTACCCTGCTTGTCGCCGCATTCCTGGTCGTGCCGGCAATTCTGTCGATTTCGGCCGGCGTCACCGTGAACTATTTCCGCGGCATCCAGTCGGGCGTGACGCTGCAATGGGTATTCCAAGTCTGGGATCTATATGCCGGAACCATCCTGTTGTCATTCGTGATCGCCTTCGCAACGCTTGCGGTTACGCTGATCGCCGGCGTGCCCGCGGCTTACGCGCTGCACATCCGGGGCGGGGGACTGTCGCGCATCATTGAGGAGATCATCACCCTGCCGCTCGCGATCCCGGGTCTTGCGATCGCGCTGGGGCTGCTGCTTGCCTATGGCGGCTTTGGCGAGTTTCGCCGTTCATGGCTCTTCATCCTCACCGGTCATGTCATCTTCACCATGCCGTTCATGGTGCGGTCCGTGATGGCGGTATTTGCAACCGCCGACATCAAGACGCTCGACGAAGGCGCGGCGTCGCTCGGCGCATCGCCATGGCGACGCTTTCGTGACGTGATCGTTCCCAACGCCAGGCCGGGGATCCTCGCCGGCGCGCTGATGGTGGTGACGCTTTCGCTCGGGGAATTCAATCTGACCTGGATGCTGCACACGCCGCTGACCAAGACGCTGCCGATCGGGCTTGCCGACAGCTATGCGTCGATGCGGCTGGAAGTGGCCTCTGCCTATACGCTGATCTTCTTCGTGATGATCATTCCGCTGCTGGTCGCCATGCAGATGTTTGCCGACAGGGAGCAGGCAAGATGAAGGCTGTTGCAGGACTTGGCGCGTCGGTTCGCATCGAGGCATGCGGCAAGACCTTCGCCGATGGAACCCGTGCGCTCGAGCCCGCGACGCTCGACATTGCTCGGGGCGAAACGCTGATTCTGCTCGGGCCTTCCGGTTGTGGCAAGACCACCATGCTGCGGATCATCGCAGGGCTCGAGCGGCCTGATCCCGGCGGCCGGCTATCGTTTGACGGCAAAGACGTGACATCGATGCCGATCGAGCAGCGTAACGTCGGGATGGTATTTCAGTCCTACGCGCTTTTCCCGAACATGAGTGTTGCCGACAACATCGGCTACGGCCTGAAGATCCGGGGAATGGCGAAGCTGGAGCGCGCGGTCCGTGTGGCGGAACTGGTCAAACTGACCAATATCTCGGGATTGGAGCATCGGCGCATCGATCAGCTTTCCGGCGGTCAACGCCAGCGCGTGGCGCTGGCGCGCGCGGTCGCGATCCGGCCGGGTATCCTGCTGCTCGACGAGCCACTGACGGCGCTCGATGCCGCGTTGCGCGATCGCCTGCGCGGCGAGCTCGATCGTTTGCTGCGCACGCTGGGCATCACCACCATCTATGTGACGCACGATCAGTCCGAGGCCATGGCACTCGGCGACCGCATCGTCGTCATGCAAAAAGGTGCGATGGCCCAGATCGGGACGCCGCGGGATATCTATTTTACGCCAAGGAATCGCTTTGTGGCCGAATTCATCGGCGCGGCGAACATCGTTGAGGCGCCGGTCGAAAACGGTCACCTGGTGCTGCCGGGCGGTCGGCAGCCGATCGGAGGGGATGCCACGCTGCCGGCCGCCGTGGCGATGATCCGTCCCGAGACAATCTGCATTGTGGAAGCCGGCAGCACGCCGCTTTCCGGAACCGTCGACAGCGTCAGCTTCATCGGCGACCGGCAACGAATGTTGGTCAGTGGCGCCGCCGGCAAGCTCCTCACCATCGATGCGCCAAATAGTGTTAAAGCCAGGGTCGGTGAGCGGATCGGGCTTCTGGTCGCGCCCGACGCCGTCCGCCTTCTGCCGCTGGAAGGGTGAGCAGCAAGTTCATGTCGACATGGCCGGTCCATATCGCGCAGATTTCGGATCTGCATGTCAAGGCACAGGGCTCGCTGGCTTATGGTCGGGTTGATACCGCCGGCGCGCTCGAGCGCTG
>JBDTKD010000544.1:0-6736 GCA_039935515.1 Bradyrhizobium sp. | reverse complement strand
CGACATCTTGGCGAACGCGACAAACAGCACGATCAGGCTGGGGGGCGTCGAGCTCAGGCTTTCCGGCGCCGCAATGGCGGCCGGCGGCGAATCCGAAGGCATCGCCAACACTTAGAACGGCGGCCGGGCGAGGCCAACCGATAATCCGGGTATTCCACCGGCGCATTGGGGAGAGGACGTTCCAGGCCGGGAAGCCCAGGCAAGGCCCTGTATTTCTCAACACTTGCACCCTATATTGAGGCTGCCGGTTCGCCGGCTATGGAAATAAATTGCCGTCGCAATAAACCATTCGGACCCGGGGGCAGCACCCGGCGCCTCCACCCAAGTCCGCAGCATCGGCGCGGGCTTCGGCGGGGGCGAAACAGGATCGACGAGGGCGTAAAGGGCGTGTTTTTTCTCGGTATGGTTCCGCCGTTATCGGGCTATGCAATAGTTGCAAACGACAACTATGCTCCGGTTGCTCAGGCTGCGTAACGCAGTTTGAAAGACCAAGTCTGAAGTCCTAGTGGGTTAAGCTCCGCTAGGCGGGGTTCGGAGGCACCTGGCAACAGAAGCCTCCACTTCATTTTGGCCCACCGCGCGCCTTTTGCCGGAATTTCGACCAGCAGCGGGATGCCTGCTGACCACGGGCCGCCGCCGGGGTACCATGTGCCGATGGCGCGAGTCGGGCCATGAACACCGCCGCCGATCCGCCGGCAGCGTCCAAACGCGACAGGATGACCCATGGCGACCGATCATATCCGATACGATGTGCTGGCGCGCGACGCGTTGCGCGGAGTGTTGCGCCGCGTCCTGACCGACGCTGCCGAACACGGCCTGCCCGGAGAGCATCATTTCTTCATCACGTTTCTGTCGACCGCCGACGGCGTCAAGCTGTCGGCGCGGCTGCTCGCGCAATATCCGGAAGAAATGACCATCATTCTCCAGCACCAGTTCTGGGACCTCACGGTGACCGAGGATCGTTTTGAGGTTGGCCTGTCGTTCGGCGGCGTTCCCGAGCGGCTGGTGGTTCCGTTCAATTCCATCAAGAGCTTCTTCGACCCCTCGGTGCAATTCGGATTGCAGTTCGAGATCTCCGACACCGCGGCCGAAAGCCCGGCGGCAAATCTGCCCGCAGCGCCGGCGCCCGCCGCCGTCCCCGCGCTGAACCTCGCCGAGCCGGCCACCGAGAACCCGCCAGAGCCGGCCAAGCCGAACGAGGGCGCCGAGGTCGTGCGGCTGGATCGCTTCCGCAAGAAGTGATCGACGCCGCCCTGCCGAAACGCCGCCCGCCTTTCTCGTTTTGACGCGTTTTCTTCACGCGAACCGGTGCCCACTTCGCTCGAAAACGCTATAACGGACCCGACTCATGGCTCGATCGACCCCATCCTCGCGCTCCGGTTCCACCCGCTCCGAGACCGACAGCTTCGGCCCGATCGACGTTGCCGCCGACCGTTACTGGGGCGCGCAGACCGAACGGTCGCGGCGGAATTTCCGCATCGGCGACGACCGGATGCCGATGCCGATCGTTCGCGCGCTCGGCATGGTCAAGCTGGCCGCCGCCGAAACCAATCGCGAACTCGGGCTGCTCGACCGGCGCCGCGCCGGCGCCATTATCCGCGCCGCGCGCGAGGTGATCGACGGCAAGCTCGACGGGCATTTTCCGCTAGTGGTCTGGCAGACCGGGTCCGGCACGCAAACCAACATGAACCTCAACGAGGTGATCGCCAATCGCGCCAACGAAATGCTGGGCGGCAAGCTCGGCACCAAGCAGCCGGTGCATCCGAACGATCACGTCAATTTGAGCCAGTCGTCGAACGATTCGTTTCCGACCGCGATGCACATCGCGGCGGCGATGTGGATCCTGGCCGATCTGCTTCCCGCGCTCGACGAACTTCATCGCGCGCTTCGCAAAAAGGAAAAGGCGTTCGCCCGGATCGTCAAGATCGGCCGGACCCACACCCAGGATGCGACCCCGCTGACGCTTGGCCAGGAGTTTTCCGGCTATGCCGCGCAGGTCGAAAGCGGCATCGCCCGGCTGCGCGCGGCGGTCAGGGATCTGTATCCGCTGGCGCAGGGTGGCACCGCGGTTGGTACCGGCCTCAACTCGAAGCCGAAATTCGCCCGGATGTTTGCCCGGCACGTCGCCCGAATTACAAAACTGCCTTTCACCAGCGCCGCCAACAAGTTCGAGGCGCTCGCGTCCAACGATGCATACGTCTTCGTCCACGGCGCGATCAATTCGGTGGCGACCGGCCTGTTCAAGATTGCGAACGACATCCGCTTCCTCGGCTCGGGCCCGCGTTCCGGCCTCGGCGAACTGATCCTGCCGGAAAACGAGCCGGGGTCCTCGATCATGCCGGGCAAGGTCAACCCGACGCAGTGCGAGGCCATGACCATGGTCTGCTGCCAGGTGTTCGGCAACCACACCGCCATCACCGTCGCCGGCAGCCAGGGCCATTTTGAGCTGAACGTCTACAAACCGGTTCTGGCATATTGTATGATGCATTCCATACAATTGCTGGCTGACGTCACGCGTTCATTCACCGAGCATTGCGTCGAGGGCATTCGCGCCGACGAGAAGCGAATCCGGGAGCTGATGGAACGTTCGCTGATGCTGGTGACGGCGCTGGCGCCCAAAATCGGCTACGACAATGCGGCAAAGGTCGCAAAGTCCGCGCACGCCCGTGGCACGACGCTGAAAGAAGAGGCCACCCGGCTCGGCCTGGTATCGCCGGCGGAATTCGATCGGCTGGTGCAGCCGGACAAGATGACCCATCCCGGCTGATCGCCACGCCGCGAGCCCGTGAAATTACGAGCGCAGATATAGTTATGCCTCATAACAGCTAAAGAATAACATCGATCCGCTATCGCATTTGCGCGGGCGCATGCTAGAGCACAAGAAATCTGACTTTCGCGGGGCGGAACGCGTTTTTGGTGCTATCAGAGGGCTACTACGAGGACTTCTGAATGACGATCGAGCCGACCCAGCGCGACCCATCACGCCTCCGTGAAAATGTCGCATGCTCCCAATTTGCCGGATGACGGGGACAGGCATGGGGGATGTCGTCAACCTGAGACGATTCAAGAAGCGTACCGAGCGCCAGCAGTCGCAGCAACAGGCTGAAACCAATCGGGTGCGCTACGGCCGGACCAAATCCGAACGCGGTCTCGATGAACGGCGCGCCAGCCGCGACAAGGAATTGCTGGATCAGCACCGGATCGACGGCGAGGACGCGTCATGAAGTCGCCGGTGGTGAAGCGCTCGATCGTGGTCGCCGGTCACAAGACCAGCGTCAGCCTCGAAGAGGCATTCTGGAACGGCATGAAGGAGATCTCCGGGCTCCGCGACATGACGCTTTCGGAACTGGTCGGCGAAATCGACGGCAGCCGCCAGCAAGGCAATCTTTCTTCCGCCATCAGGCTTTTTGTTCTCGACTATTTTCGGACCCGCGCCCTGTCCGCCGCGCCGGATGCAAAACCGCAGGACTAGAGCATTTTCCGGCTGGCTCGAATCGCTGTTGCCTCTCCCGAGGCCTCGTGGTTCGAGACGCGCGAAGGAGCGCTCCTCACCATGAGGGTCGAAGACCTCATCTTGCGGAGCGCGCTTTGCGCGCGTCTCGAAGGATGAAGCCGCGGTGCTGGAAAAAGGACTAGTTGCTCCTCGCCGGACACGCCGTCTGTTTACAATCGCTCTAAGGTAAAGCCGTATTGCGCTCGCTGCGCTTGACCTATCGATCCGCCATTGGAAAGACAGGCCATGACCAGCCAGCAACGAAACGACGCGCGCCCGCAACTGCCGCTGGGATCGGCAGCGCGCGGATATCGCGGCGTCATCCAGCGCATCGCCGCCGCCGATGCAGGCTCGGCCTTGTCGGCCCATGAACTCGAAAGCCGGTTGATCGAGCTCGGCTTCGTCGAGGGTGCGAGGGTCGAGGTGCTGCATGAGGGCGTCATCGGGCGTGATCCGATCGCGGTCCGGGTCGAGAACGTCACAATCGCTGTCCGCCGGCGCGAGGCGATGGCCGTGATTGTTGCCTGACGGGCGGTACAGCGCGATGGAAGCCCCGTTGATGCACCTCGCCCTGGTGGGCACGCCAAACAGCGGCAAGACCTCGCTGTTCAATGCGCTGACCGGCAGCCGCCAGAAAGTAGCGAACTATCCGGGCGTGACCGTGGAGCGCAAGCAAGGCGGCTTCGTCACGCCGCTGGGGCGTCAGGTTTCACTGCTCGATTTGCCCGGCACCTATTCGCTGCGCGGTCGCAGCCCGGACGAAGAGATCACGCGCGACGTGGTGCTCGGGCGCACCTCCGGCGAAGCGGTGCCGGACCTCGTGCTTTGCGTCGCCGACTCCACCAATTTGCGACTGACCATCCGTCTCGTGCTTGAACTCAAACGCACCGGCCGGCCGCTGATGCTGGTGCTCAACATGTTTGACATTGCCACCCGTCGCGGTGTCACCGTGGACGTGGCGCGGCTGTCCGAAGCGCTCGGCGTGCCGGTCGTCACCTCCATTGCCGTGCGCAAGGGCGGCACCGCCGAGTTGTTGCGGCGAACCGACGAGATTGCGGCGCAGGTACCGATTCCGGTGCAGCAAAATCGCTGGCAGCCGCTGACGATCGCCGAATTGCGCGCTACCCAGCGCGAGGCCGACCGCATCATCGCGGCGACCATCGGCCTGCCGGCCAAGCCCGACACCTGGACGGCCCGGATCGATGCCGTGGTGTTGCATCCGGTGGCGGGGCTGGCGATCCTGGCGTTGATCCTGTTCGTGATGTTCCAGGCGGTGTTTGCATGGGCGCAGCCGGTTATGAATCTTCTGTCGTCCGGTTTTACCGCGCTGGGTCAACTGGTCCACGACACGCTGCCGGCAGGCTTGCTGCAAAGCTTCCTGCAAAACGGCGTTATTTCAGGGGTCGGCAGCGTCATCGTGTTCCTGCCGCAGATCATCATCATCTTCCTCTTCATCCTGCTATTGGAAGATTTCGGCTACATGGCGCGCGCGGCATTCCTGATGGACCGCATCATGGGCGGCGCGGGCCTGCACGGCCGCGCCTTCATTCCGCTGCTCTCGAGTTTCGCTTGCGCGATTCCCGGCATCATGGCGACGCGGGTGATCGACAATCGCCGCGACCGCCTGACCACCATCCTGATCGCACCGCTGATGACCTGCTCGGCGCGCATCCCGGTCTACACGCTGATCATCTCCGCCTTCATCCCCGCCCGGCTGATCTGGGGCTGGGTCAATCTGCAGGGACTGGTGATGTTCGGGCTCTACGCGGCGGGCATCGCCAGCGCTTTGGGGGTGTCCTTCGTCATCAAGTTCTTCATGCTGCGTGACTACGCGCCGGCACCCTTCATGCTGGAGTTGCCGGACTACAAGATGCCGCGCGCCGGCAGCGTCGCCATCGGCGTCTATACCCGGGCGAAGATGTTCCTGCAGCGGGCCGGCACCACGATCTTCTCGATGATGGTGCTGATCTGGTTTCTGGCGTCGTTTCCGCTGCCGCCGGTCGGAGCAACCGACCCCCCGATCGACTACAGCTTCGCCGCCATGATCGGCAAGGCGCTGGTGCCTCTGCTCGCGCCGATCGGATTCAACTGGCAGATCGCCGTGGCATTGATCCCGGGCATGGCGGCGCGGGAAGTCGCGGTCGCCGCGCTCGGCACCGTCTATGCCATCGAGGGCGGCAAGGAAGCGGCGGACCAGATCGGACAGATGCTGACCACCAAATGGAGCCTGGCCACGGCACTGTCGCTGCTGGCCTGGTATATCTTCGCCCCGCAATGCGCTTCCACGCTGGCTGTCATTCGTCGCGAAACCGGAAGCTGGAAATGGATGGCGATCACTTTCGCCTACATGCTCGCGCTCGCCTATGCCGCAAGTCTCGCGACCTATAACATCGCCTACGCCCTCGGTGCCGGGTAAGGCCGCTGCCAGCAGCATTCATCGCGACATCGCGGACAAGGCCAGCAGCGAAAGCACCAGAGCGGGCGGCATCACCACCAGGCCCAGCCGGAGAAACCGCAGCGCACCGACATGTTCGCCCTCGCGCCGCAGCGCGATCAGCCAGAGAATGGTGGCGAGCGATCCCGTCACCGACAGGTTCGGACCGAGATCGACGCCGATCAGGATCGCCCCGGTGACCTCGGCCGGCACCTGCGCCGTCTGACGGATGGTCGCCGCAATCAGCCCGACCGGCAGATTGTTGACGAGGTTCGATGCAATGGCGGCGACGACGCCGGCTATCCAGGCCGTGATCTGCGGTGAGGCCGCCGCGGCCCGTTTCAGGATCCCCGCGAGCGCCGGCAGCACGCCGGTCCGGTTCAGACCTTCGACCAGGATGAACAGGCCCGCCACCAACGGCAGCACCGACCAGGAAATGTCCCGCAGGACCGGCCATGGCGATTGCCGTCCCAGCAAGAGCACCAGCATCGTCACCGCCGCACCGGCCACGAAAGTCGGCAATCCGAGAGCCGAGCCGAGCGCGGATGCCGTCAGCAGCACAATCGCCGTCATCACGATTCCCCATGCCGCGAGTTTGCCCGCGAACGTCAGCGGAGAAATCTCCCCGATCTCGGCGACCGGCGCATCGAGGGCGCGACGTTGCGTCAGCCGCAAGGCGAGATAGGTGACGACGATCGCGACTACCGAAGGCAGCGCGAACAGGCGCAGCCACACCGCGAGCGGCGGCATGTCTTTTCCGAACACGACGAGGTTGGCCGGATTGGAGATCGGCAGCACGAAGCTCGCCG